>CAWWCX010000010.1:0-25981 GCA_963935445.1 uncultured Roseibacillus sp. | reverse complement strand
CACACTGCATATCGTCGGCAGCGTCAGATGTGTATAAGAGACAGGCCATGAAGTCGATTTCGAACTCTTTGGGAACGACATGCAAATCGTGGAGGTCGAACTTGATCCCGGCGAGACCGTCATCGCGGAAGCTGGTGCCATGAACTACATGGAAGAAGATATCACCTTCGAGGCGCGCATGGGCGATGGCTCCGAACCCAAGAAGGGCATGATGGGAAAACTCCTCGCGGTCGGTAAACGAGCGCTCACCGGAGAATCCATCTTCATGACTCATTTCACCCACAGCGGGCCTACCGGAAAACGGCGGGCCGCCTTCGCGTCTCCCTATCCCGGAAAAATCGTCCCCCTCAACCTCGCCACCCTCGGAAAGGGCATTACCTGCCAGAAGGACGCCTTCCTCTGTGCCGCCTTCGGGACCCGCGTCACTATCGCCTTCCACAGGAAGCTGGGCGCCGGATTCTTCGGCGGTGAAGGGTTCATCCTGCAACGCCTGGAAGGCGACGGCATGTGCTTCATCCACGCCGGGGGAGCGATCATCAAACGGGAACTCCGGGGGGAAACCCTCCGGGTGGATACCGGGTGCCTTGTTGCGTTCACGGACGGCATCAACTACGACATCGAGCGTGCCGGGAATCTCAAGAGCATGTTCTTCGGCGGCGAAGGCCTCTTCCTTGCCACCCTCCAGGGCCACGGCACGGTCTGGCTGCAAAGCCTTCCCTTCTCTCGGCTTGCCGACCGCGTGATGGCCAATACCGGAAGCGGAGGAAAAGGCGAGGGGTCGATCCTCGGCGGAATTGGAAACCTGCTCGACGGTGACTAGGAAGAGGAGCCATGCGGTGCCCCCCTCCCGGGCGGCCGGGTCTCCCCACCTCCCCGTCAGTTCGCTTTCGTCTCCGGGGCAACGCTCCACTGCACGGCTCTCGCCAGCATCTCGTTGAAGGCGGGCTGGGCGAAGTCTCCCACATGTCCAAGCGAGGTGTAGAATGTCTTCCCGCCATCCTTGCGGATATAAGTCCAGGCCACTGGCTCCTTCCGGTCAATGCCCTCTGCTCCTCCCGTCAGGAGCACTCTCTGCCCCGGCCTCACAGGCGTGTTGATGTAGAGCGATCCCCCGCTGGCAAAGCGCAGGGATTCTCCCAGCCCGAAAAAGGCCACCGCCGCTTCCTCCGACCACACCGTGGTCCTGAGCTTCGACCCGTGATGCCCCGAGTAATTCCCCCCCATGACGTCGGCATCCCAGCCTTCCCACACCGCATGCCCTTCCGGCGCAGCCTTACCACGCAGGGAGAAGGCATGGCTCGCGGTCCGGATCCCGACCACCGGCTTACCCGCCCTCACGTGCGCACGAATCAGCTCAAGGTCATCCGATGGCAGAGCCCGGCGCCGCACACTCACAAAGAGCACATCTGCATCCGCCACCGCTTCAATTCCCCGGAAGACACCGCGTTCCTCCTGATCCGCAAACACAAACGTAGAACGAAACTCCCGGGCGAGGTAACGCCCTGCAAAAACCGGCAGGGTTTCCCTGGTCCGGTATTCCCGCTCCCCGATCAGGAACACAGCGTGTTTCCGTGGGTCGCTTCCGAAACGGTATGGGGCCCCTCCCAGGATCTGATCGCTCGTAACGGTGGGGCATACGTACTTCTCAATATGTTCCACCACGAGATCCGTCCCGCGAAAGTGACTCACCCTCGGCGCCATCTCGGGATTGTACATCGTGTCTGTCAGATCGCGCATGAGGACCACGTTCTTCCCGTTCTTCGCCATCTGGCGGAGACCGAAGGGACGGCCAAGCACACACATGTTCGTATGCACGCCCACGAGAATCACGTTCTTGATGCCGTGCTTCTCAAGGAGGTTCCAGTTCTCTGTTCCATTGTCGGTGATCGCGTCTTTCTCTCCGTCTATCTCGAGCAGGCCCACCTGGCGGGTCCACGGCGCACGCGGGTTCTTGCCCATCTCCCTGAGTTGCTCTTCCCACTCCGCATGCTCCTGCGGGTCATCGTCCTCACCCCCGTCCGAATGGTCGATGGGATAACCGGCCTTCTTCTCGCGCTCATCAAGCCACGTCAACCACTCGTTGATCCCCTCAGGGACATTCCCTGCTTCAGGCGCGGACTGCGCCCTCCTGCGCGCCGGGTGATCCTTGTAAAAGTTCATGCAGGAGGAGGGCGCGTGCACGATGAGCGAGCCCCTCTTCCGGGCTTCCTTGAGAAGCGCATTCATGCGGGGCGCCATTTCCCCCACCCGCTTCACTGCATTCTTGCAGTGGTGGAGATCCCACATGTCGCAGACGATCACCGCGGTTTCCGCGGGCTTCCACCTTTCCACGGTTTCCACCAGGCGAAACTTCCCGGGCTGTTCCTCCACCCGCTTGCAGAGGCGCATCTCGTAATCCTGAGCCATCAGGGAACCGAACCCCGCCAAGGAGGCAAGGAACATCGGGAAAAGGCGTTCCGGTCTCATCGGCACCAGCTAACTCCCCCGGGTGACGGAGCACAAGCTCGCATGACTTGACGGGAAAAATCATCCATCATTGCAGACCACCTCCAATCCTCTATCGTGCCCAGATCATGAAGACGGTCGCTTTTCTCACTGCCCTCGGATTCTCCCTGTGCGCTCCCCTTGCCGAAGCCGCTGACATCCGCCTCAAGGTCAAGAACGCCACCCTGGGGTCGAAGCGCCAGGGCGACACCCGGACCAGCCAGCGCCGGTTGGTCATCGAAATCGACAACCGGGACCGCGAGGCCTACGACGGCGTCAGGATGGAGTGGGTCGTCATCGGACGGGATATCCGCAATCGCAAGCTCTCCATCGTGAGTAGCGGGTCCAAGCTCGTCGATCTCCCCGCCCAGGACGAAATCGAGGCCTTCTCCACTCCCTACTCCTTCTCCAAGAAGGAAGGTGAGGTGAAGGAAATCCGCGAGAACCGATTCCGGCCCGACCGACCGCAGTTTGACGTCGAACCGGACAGCGGGACCCGCTACGCCGGTTATATCCTCATCCTCAAACATGGCGACGAGGTCCTTGCCGAAGCAGCCACCACCGGGATGAAAAAACGCGTCGCTCCCCTCCTCTCCGGGAACAAGGAGAAGAAGTAGTCCCCTGCTGGAGCTCCTCAATGGGCCCTTCCCGAGAACCATCGACTCAGCCTGCGGCCCTACCGTTTCTTCCATTCCGGGCCGGCACCGTCCTTGCTTCACGCTTTCCATGCCGTCGGAAGCGGAACCATGGAACGCCGGCTGATTCCTCGTGGATTCCGGCCCCCCCACACTGTGCGCCTCACTCATGAACTTTCTGTTTCTTCCCCGTGAAAGCCGGTCCTTGAACTGCCCACCGGCACAGAAGGGCTCGCATGCGCGTGCCATCCATCCATGAGCGACCAATTCGAACTCCCCTTTGGAGAGGCTCGGCCGGTCCTCCAGGACCCCAAGCTCATCCGCACCTTCCTCGGCTGGGAGCGCCCTCTTCTCCCCCTTGCAGTCGAGCACCTCACGCGGGACTGGGCCCATGGGCCCCTCGACCTCAGCCACCTGCTTGTGGTCGTTCCAACCAAGCAGGCCGGACGTCGTCTCCGCTCCTCCCTGGCTCTCCATGCCGCAACCCGGGATGCCGCTGTCCTTCCCCCGGCTGTGGTGACTCCGGATGTCCTCCTCTCCCCCGCATTCCTCCCTGATCTCACCGAGGTCGTGGCCACCCGGGCCGAGGTGCTGATCACCTGGGCCGAGGCCCTCCTTGACGCCAATCTGGACGATTTCCGGCAGGTCTTTCCCATCAAGCCCGAGGAGCGCAACCTGAACTGGGCCCTCCATGCCGCCAACGACCTCATCGCCGTGCAATCCCTGCTCGGTGAAGCCGGGCTCGACATGCAAGGGGCCGCCGGGGTCATGGCCGAGGAAGGCCTCGAGCCACAACGCTGGGCCGAACTCTCCCGGCTGGAGGGGATGGCGGACCGACTGCTCTCCAAGCGGAAACGCATGAGTCCCCGGGCCGCCCGCAGCAGGGCGGCCGGTGAGGGCCTGGCCGCTTCCACCGTCAAAGCCATCGTCGTTCTCGGAGTTCCAGATCCTCCCCCGCTGTTCTGCAGTGCCCTGAAGCACCACCTCGGCACCCTCCAGTGCGAAATCGTCATCCATGCACCTGCCGCCCTCGATGGAACATTCGATGAGTTTGGCCGACCCAGACCGGACTATTGGACCCATTGCCCGATTCCGATTCCCGACCTCGAAAAAAACGTTCACCAGGCGGTCAACCCCCAACTCCAGGCTGATTACATCATCGACCTCCTGTCCACCCCGGACCACGAGAGCCTGCCTGCGGTGGCTGCCATAGGTGTTCCGGATCCCGAGCTGCATCTTCCTCTCGAGAAGGCCTTTGCCGACCGGGGACAAAGCACCTTCAACCCGGTCGGGTCTGCCGTTTCCAGCCAGCCCCTTGCCGCCTTGCTCCGCACTCTGCATCGGCTCACGGTCTCCGACTCCTTCCTCGTCTTCCTCGACCTCCTGCGCATCCCCGGCGTCGCCCGGCAAGCGTGCGCCTGGGAGGCCCACGAGGACCGACCGGACTTCGATCCCGCCACCATGCTCGCTGAGCTTGACGACTTTCAGCGCCACCATGTTCCTGAGACCCTCGGAACCGCCGACCAGGTCAACCGTAGCTGCGAGCGTCCCAACCCTGCCCTCAGCCGCGCCCTCTCCTGGATTCAGACGTGGCTTCGCCGCCTAGATCGCGAACGGATCTGGGAGACCCTTCCAGAATTTCTCGGCCAGATCTATGCCGAAGCCGATTCTCATCCCGGTGATCAGCCCGACGAGTTCTTCGAGGCAACCAGCCGGCTCCTCCATGACATTCTGGACAGCTTTGAGAACGGACTCCTGACCAACCTCGAGTTTGCAACTTCCTTCCCGGACCGCCTTCGCCTCCTCCTGCACCTTTTCGAACAGGAACAGATTTATCCCGAGCACAAGGCCGAGGCGCTCGACCTCCAGGGCTGGCTCGAACTGCCCTGGGAGGATGCACCCCACCTCGTGGTGGCCGGTATGAATGACGGCTTCGTCCCCGATTCCCTGCAGGGACACGCCTATCTCCCAGACGGCGCCCGGCGTCTTCTCGGCCTCCGTCACAATGAGACCCGCCACGCCCGCGACGCCTACATTCTGAGCTCCCTCCTTTCTTGCCGGGAGGACTCCGGCCGCATCGATCTCGTCTTCGGCCGCCGCAGCACGAGCGAGGAGCCGTTGAGACCGTCCCGTCTCCTCTTCGCCTGTCCTCCCGAAGAACTGGCAGGTCGCGTCGAGACCTTTTTCCAGAAGCTCCCTGCTCCTGCCGAGGCACCTGCCTGGTCACTGAGCTGGCAGCTCACCCCACCCGCTCCCGAGGACGGAATGCGTATCTTTGAACGCCTGCCGGTCACGGCCGTTCGCGACTATCTGAGCTGTCCGTTCCGCTTCTACCTGCGGCGTGGACTTGGCATGGAGCGTGACGACGGCCCCCTCGTCGAACTGGATGCCCGTCACTTTGGCACCCTCTGCCACCTCGTCGTTGAGGAATATGCAGCCAACTCCATCCGGGACAGTGACCGAGAGGGTGAGATCTCGGAGTTTTTCCAGGATACTCTTGAGAGCATCGTCACCCGGGAATACGGCACCAACCTGCCCGTTCCCATCCTCGTCCAGCGCGAGAGCGCCCGCCAGCGTCTCAACTGGTGGGCCACCATCGAGGCCCGTCAGCGGCAGGACGGGTGGCAAATCATGGAATACGAAAGTCCGCTCGATTCTCCGGAGGACCCCTGGATCTTCAATGGCATCCGGATTACCGGGAAGATCGATCGCATCGAGCGGCATTCGGTCGATGAGACCCTCCGCGTCCTCGACTTCAAGACCGGACAACTCAAGAAACCCAGCGAGGCCCACCTGAGGAATCTAAGGCGCAACGAAGACCCGTCCGAGCTGGCATCGTGGATGATGGTTCCGGCCGGGAAAAAAATCCGGCGTTGGACGGACCTGCAACTCCCGCTCTACCTCCTCGCCCTGCAATCCCGGGGCCGATCCGGCCCCATGGTCACCGGCTACGCCAATCTCGGCCGGGCCAAGTCCGAGGTCGCCCTGGAACTCTGGGAAGACCTCGACGACTCTCTCCTCGCTGCCGCCCGAAAATGCGTCGAAGGAGTGACCGAGGCGATCACCGCCCGCCAGTTCTGGCCGCCGGCTCCACGAGTCGACTGGGACGATTTTGACATCATGCTGCTCGGAGATCCCGAACGGGCGGTCAATCCTGTCCATCTTCAAAATCCGGAGCCAACCGCGAAGACCCGGCATCCCTGACCCGTCCATGAACTCACTGCTCCATAACGAAATGATCCTTGCCTCGGCGGGATCCGGGAAGACCTGGCAGCTCACCAGCCGCTATATTGCGATCATGGCGCAGGCTCTCCTCGCCGGAGAGGAGGTCCGGCCCGAACGCATCGTGGCGGTCACCTTCACCCGCAAGGCTGCAGGGGAATTCTTCGAGTCCATCCTCGAAAAGCTCGCCTCAGCCGCACTCCACGAACAAGCCCGCGAGGAACTCGCTTCCGATCCCGGAGACCCCCTCCACCCGATCCTCTCCAAGCTCGAGCAGGAACACTACGTTCAACTCCTCTCCATTTTTCTCCGGCGCATGCCTTCCCTCTTCCTGGGAACCCTGGACAGCTTCTTTTCCAACATCCTGCGTAGCTTCCCGGCCGAATTCGGGCTGAGCAGCCAGTTCGACATCCTCGACGAACACGCCGCCCAGCTCGCACGCCAAGATGTCTACCGTGAGGTGTTCCGAAGCAGGACCGACCCGCACCACAGTGAGTTTCTTGAGGCTTTCAAACGGGCCACCTTCGGACAGGAGGAAGTCCGGGTCGTTCATCAGCTCGACCGCTTTGTCTCCCGCCATCATGAGATCTTCCTCCATGCCGCGGATCCCGGGCTCTGGGGAAACCCTGCCTCCATCTGGCCCAAGGGATCTCCCTGGGCCAAGCCTCCTGGCAGCCTCAAGGACGACTTCAACGCCCTTTTCGACCTCTTTGCCAAGGAAGAGCTGAGCGACGGGCAGTGGGATTACTGGAACGAATTCCGGGACCAGGCGATCCTCCACAGTCCGGGCAACCCGATGGCTCGCCGCATCAAGTTTTTCCTCGAGAAGTTTCTGCTGCCCGCCAACTGGGCTGCAATCAAGGAAGGGGACGTCTCCTTCGCCGTCAACCGGCGCAAGCAACAATTCACCGGCGAGGCCTGCGAGCTCATCCATCGACTCACTACCCGTCTGATTGCCAGCGAAATTGAAGTCCACCTCAAGCGCACCCAGGGCATCTGGCATGTCCTCCACCAGTATGAGGACAACTACGCCTCCCTCGTCCGGCGCCGCGGCCAACTCACCTTCAGCGATCTCGAAATCATCCTCTCCGGTTGCGATCTGCATGAGCAATCTGCGCCCATCCTCAGCCAGAAGCCCGACGAACTCGACCGGCTCCGCATTGATTACCGTCTCGACGGACGCTTTGACCACTGGCTTCTCGATGAATTCCAGGACACCAGCTATCTGCAATGGTCCATCATCGAGCCTCTGATCGATGAGGCCCTCCAGGACGTCTCCCAGCAACGCTCCCTCTTTCAGGTCGGTGACATCAAGCAGGCCATCTATGCCTGGCGTGGTGGCGATACCCGCCTTTTCGATGAAATTTACGAGCGCTACCGTGGAGATGGCAACGACCCCCGGGCACTACGGAAGCTACCGCTCAACGTCTCCTGGCGCTCGGGCCCAGATGTCATCCAGATGGTGAATCGTGTTTTCGGCAATCCCGACGCACTCGCAGAACTGCAACTGCCCGGCGAAGCCATCTCCCGCTGGGAATGGAAAAATCACAAGGTGGCCCAAACCAAGCAGGCTCTCCCCGGATTCTCCGCTCTCTATGAGCCAGTCCCTGCCGACGGTAACCGGGTCACCAAGGAGGACTGCTTCGCCCTCACCCTCGAACTCCTCGAGCGCATCCAACCCATCCAGCGGGGACTGAGCTGCGCGATCCTCGTCCAGGACAACCGGACCGGCCGGGCCCTCGTAGATTACCTGCGGGCCCATACCCGCAGCGCGATCCCGGTTGCGGGGGAAGCCGATATCAGCCCCGCCCTCGACAACCCGGTTACCCAGGCCCTTCTCAGCCTGGTCCGGGTTGCAGCCCATCCGACCGATCGCTACTCCTGGCAGAACCTCGCCCTCGGCCCGCTGGCCACCCTGCTGCCGGACACTCCTGCCCAGATCTCCGCCACAATTCTCGAGTCCCTGCACCAGCACGGATACGAACGCACCTTGCGGAACTGGGTCGCCCGCTTCCCGGACGCCGGCATCGAACTCGATGCGTTCGGCTGTCACCGCGTGGACGAGCTGGCCCTCGCAGCCCGCATCTTTGATCAGGGCCCCAACCGCAGCCCGGACAACTTTCTGCGGTTTGCCGGCGACTATACCGTGCGGGAGGTGACCACCAACTCCGCCGTGCAGGTCATGACGATCCACAAGTCAAAGGGGCTGACCTTTGACACCGTCCTTCTTCCTCATCTGGATGGTGATTCCCTCATCAATCCCCGCCGGGACATTGGGATCCAGCGCGATCGCAGGACCCGCAGGGTCGAGTGGGTCTTCGATACTCCCCGCCGTGTCATCGCCGACACCGACCCCGTTCTCAAGGCCTATCGGAACGACCAGGAGGCGGAAGCCGGCTACGAGGAGCTCTGCAAATTTTACGTTGCCCTCACCCGCGCCAAACACGCGAACTACCTCATCGTGCCCGGCCTGCCCCGCGACAGCCGCTGCCGCAACTTTGTCCGCCTCCTGCACGAAACGCTTGTCGTGAACAACGCGCCCACCGTCGAGATCGGGCAGGCCAGCGCGCTCGCCCTCTTTGAATCCTCCGAGCAGACCGCCAATGCACAGTGGTATGAACAGTATCAGCCCGCCCCGGGGGAAGGAGAGGGGGAAGACATGCCCGGCGCGCCTGCGCCAAAGGAGCTGACATCCCGCCAACGTCCACGCCGCCGTGTCCCCTCCGCCCACGAGCCTGGCTCCCAGCGCGGAGGCACGCTCTTTTCCCGCGAAGGCAGCCGGGCCCGCAACCACGGGACCATGGTACACGCCCTCTTTGAAGATCTCGAGTGGCCCGACGACTTCGACCCGCACACCGGCCCCTCCCGCTGGGAAATCCATCGCGGTCGCAATCCCCGCGCCTTCGAAGCCGCTCGCCGGGAAGTGGAACGCAGCCTCGCCAGTCCCTCCTTCCGCGAAGCGCTGGACAAACCGTCCCTCCGCCCGGGCGAGAGCATTGCGTGCTGGCGCGAGAGACCCTACGAGCTCCTCCGGGACGGGGACTGGATCTCCGGCATCTTCGATCGCGTCCACGTGATTTCCGGGCCGGACGGCAAACCTCTCCGGGCAACCATTCTCGATTTCAAAACCGACCGGGTGGAAAACGAAATGGAGTCGACTCGTACCGCCGAGCGCTACCGTCCGCAGATCGAAACCTACCGCAATGCCCTCGCCCAGCTGCTCGGGCTGCCTGCCTCCTCGATCAACGCCATCCTGCTCTTTACCAGGATCGCCCTTGCCCTCGAATTGTCCGCCGAGTAGCAGGACCCCGAACATGCTTCAGGAGCCTTCCTCGTCCTTTCCCGTCCAAGTCGGCAAGCACTACGATCGCCTCGCCCCCTTCTACCTCCGACTTTGGGGAAACCGCCTTCATCACGGCCTCTGGGAGCAACACGCTCCTGCCTCGATCACGGAAGCCACCACTCTCCTGCTTGATCTTCTTGCCACTCCCCTCGCCCTCAGTCCGGGCAACCGCCTCATTGACATCGGCTGCGGCTACGGAGCCGATGCACACCGTCTCGCCCGGCAATATCGCACGCTTGTCACCGGGCTGACGGCATCTCGTTCCCAGGCCGCAACCGCAGCCCGGCATCCCCCTCCTCCTCATGGAGCGGTCCGGGTCGTTCATGGAGACTGGATTCAAAATGACTTCCCTGCCCGGAGCTTCGATGCCGCCCTCGCCATTGAGTCCCTCGCCCACATGCAGGATAAACCCGCCTTCTTTAATGAACTGGCCCGCACTCTGGTCCCCGGCGGACGGGCCGCCCTCTCCTGCTGGACCTCCGTTCCCGACCCCGGTTCAGGCGAATCCCTCCTCCTCGGGTATCTCTGTCGCACGGGAGCCCTCTCTTCCATCGGAACACTCGAGAGTTACTGCCGGCTTGCTGCCCGTGCGGGACTGACCGTCCTCCAGGTCCGGGACCTGACCACGCGCGTTGAGCCTACCTGGGGACACATCGCGCAGCGCGTCCTCGCCTCATCGCTGAATCCCCTGTTTCTGGGTCGCGTGCTTCCGCTTGTCCTGCGACGCCCCTCTCTTCCCGGCGCGATCCCCGCCATGATGCTCGCTTACCGTACCGGCACTCTGCGCTATCACGCGATCTGGCTCAGGAAGCAACCCATCGAATCCTGACCTGCCGACCCGTCTCCGCCCTGCTTTAGCTACCACTCCACGTGGACATGGGTCCGGTGGCCCGGCGTGCCCGGACCACACACTTCCCGCGCTCCAAGCCAACGACACGCCCGCATGAACCCCTGCACGTACGGGTTACCGCGCCCCACCTTCACTCCATTGATGTAATCCACGTCGAACGCCGTCCCGGCATAGTGACGCGATGTCTTGCTGTGAGAGCCCCCCGCCAATTCTGTCACGCGAAACGACCACCCGGCCCGGGTCAGTCTGTCCATCGCCCCCAGCATCCGGTTGTCCAGATAGGTCGCCCCCCCAGGCGCCCGCTGGTAGGAGCTCCGTCTGGATCGCTGCCCTGCCGCCGCCTGCTTCATGTTGTCAAGGGCGGTCGCCTGGTCGCGGCGACCACTCACGTGGAAGTCAGCGAGTCCTATCCTCGGATTACGAAGAATGGAGGAAGCCAGCGACTGGCGCAGCGAAAAGAACTGCGACTGATTACGCGGGCCGGACGCGCATCCGACGCTCAGGAAGATGAGCGCGAGAGTCAGGGTCGCAACGGCCATGGATGCACTGTGCTCCTTCAACACCCGAAACCTAGCATGAAAGCACCGACTCCTGCAACCCACTCATCCGCGGGGCGGCGAAGACCATCACCCAAGCAACAACTTGCCCCGGAGCCGATGTCCGGCTAGCAAGCGGCATGGCCAGAGGGTACGACCAGAATCAGGAGCGCAGGCAGGCCCTTTCTCTTTTCGGCAGAGACCTCGCACGCCGGGCCAAGTCAAAATGCGAACTGACCCAAACCGGCGGTGTTTCCCTCCTGACGTATGAAATTCCCCCCGCCCCCGGAGAGCCCGAATTCGAGCGCTGCCTCCTCGTGAGCGAGGATGTCCTGCGGCAGCTCACTCACCCCGAAAACCTTCGAGCCGGGGAATGGCATCACCTCAAGGAAATCATCTGGTCCGATATTCCCGCCGTCCAGGCCATGGCTCTGCGCATCCTGCGCCACCTCGCTCCAACCGAACCCTGGGCCCGGGACCTGATCGAGGAAACCTTCCTCGACCCCGGAGTCGAAGCTCTTGCTGACGAGGCCGCGCTCTGATCTCCCTCGGCGGCACCCTCCTCGCCTGCTCACGGCCAAGCCGCAGGAACGCGGATCAAGGCTCCGAAAAACTGGCCGCTTGAGACGCTCTCAGACCTCCACTCCGAAGAAATCGCGCAGCACCTGCCGATGTACCTCACGCTTGAAGGGGGGCAGCCAATGCAAATCGAACAGGCGCGGATCGACCCAGGTGTGGCTGCCAAATTCACGCGGCTCCTGATCTACATTGATTGGAGGCGCATCCTCCCTGAGCCGACAGAGGAAATAGGTCTGTTCCTGTCCATCGAACTGGGCCTTCTTTCCCTTCTGGAGACCCGGTGGAAACAGGTAGCGGTAGCCATCACGCCATTCCAGCACGTCATAGCTGGAGGGCGGTAAGCCGACCTCCTCCTCTACTTCCCGATGAAGGGTCTCCAAGGGTGTTTCTCCCTGATCCATCCCTCCCTGCGGAAACTGCCAGGCCCCTTCGATCTTGAGCCGCTCACAGATCAGAAGCTGGTCATCGCGGTCCAGGAGGAGAAGCGCCACGTTCGGGCGGTAGGTTGGCACACGCGAAAAAAAGCGGATGAAGCCAGTGACGACAATCGCGAAGTGCAGGAACCGGAAATGCCCTGTGGGAAAACGATCCTTTGACGGGCGCAAAAACAGGATCAATACTCTCCCCTACCAACCCAGCTACCTGACCATGAAACTATTGCCCGTCCTCGCTTTCCTCGCCGTCTCTCCGCTTGCCGTGGCCCAGGACACCGCCAATCCCAATGCCTCATCAACCGGCCAGGACCCTGACAAGACTTACAACGACTCCGTCGGCAGCAAGGGGTTCTGGCAGGGGTCTCTGCCCGGCGGAAGCTATCTCGTGGCTCTCAGCCGCATCACGTCCATCAGCAAGCATGCCTATCTGCTCGATGGCAATGTGATTGTCACGGAGGTCACCATCGACACTCTGGGAGACACAACCATGCGTGTCTATCAGATCACCCCTGCGGCCCAGTACGGCACCCTCGCCACCGGCCGCAAGATCGTGGAACGGGGTAAGGACCTTCTGGACCGCGCCGGCCAACGCACCGGCGCTGACGTAGCAAACATGGTGCAAAAACAATACCCCTCCACCACGCACTCAAAGACGATCGAGTTCCGCGTGAAGGATCTCGGCACACTCGACGCTCTCCACAGCAGCGCCACCACGGCCTGGGTCTCCGGCAAGGGGCGCAAGTTCGTGGTCAACGAGTAAGGGCGGACAATCGCATGCGGATTCCGCACTCCGGTTACTCATCGATCCCAAGTTCCCGCTCCAGAAAGCTCCTCGGGGTCCTCCGCGGGCGGGGCTCTTCCTCCTCTCCCGCACGTTCAGGCCGGGCGGTCTGCTTGTCCGTTCCCCTTGCCGAATCCTTGCTTCTCCCGGGATCCTCTTCATCCGAATCCCCACGCTTTTTCTCTTCGGCCTCCTCGATCCCCAGTTCCCGCTCGATCAGGTCCAGCGCCTTCCCGGGAATCCCGCCCAGGTTCGGAATCAGGGGAATGCGGGGGTCCCCTGCGTCAGGGCCTTTTCCCTCGGACTTTCGCCCATCCTCCTTCTCATCCCCCGGCAAAGGCAGTAATTCAGGCAATGCACGTTTCGGATCTTCCTGACCTTCCCCGGACTTACGCGGCGTGCCCAGGATCCCCTCGATGACACTGCCCACTCCATTGCGGATGGGGCCCACCGGGTTCGGCACTCCTCCCAGGATACCGGTCCCCTGCCCGATGATCTCGGCACCGAGCCTGGCCACCGAACCTCCAGTATCCCAGAGCGCATTCGCCACATCTCCCGCGACATTCCCGCTCTGCTTGAGCACCAGTTCGCCGCCCACCTTTTCATACATCCACTCGAAACCGGCCACGATCAGCCGGTCACTCAGGTCTTCCCGCGGATACTTGGTCGTGCCCGAAATCTTCACCGGTGTCCACAGCAGGTCCTCTTTCCCCGGGTGGAAGACCCGGTGGGCCGCGCCGGGAATATTGGCCAGCGTCCTTGGAGCCAGTCCCAGCAGCAGGTCCCCGTTCAATCGCTCGTCGTCGATGGCAAGCCTCCCCTCGATCCGGAGCAGACCATCACTCACCACCACAAGATCGGTGAGCTCCAGGAGTTTCCCCTCCTGTCGGAAGTTCAATTCAGCCCGACGCAGGGAAACCCTCCGAAAACGCTCGGTCGCAGTGTAGGCCGCAATACGGTCCAACACCGGCAAGGCGGTCAGGTAGCCATCCGTCAGCTTCAGATTCCCCATGATGACCGGGGCTTTTTTTCCTTCGCCTTCCACCGTGAAGTGGGAAGTCAACTGCCCCGTGATACGCTTGGACCAGTCCTCGGGCACGACCTCCTCGCACAACACGTCGGTCAGGTGACCTTCGAAGAAGTAGTTCCCGTTCTCAAAGTCGAGCTCGCCATCGGTTCGAAGTCGCCCGGAATCGAACACCTTGAACGCTCCATTCTGCAGGACGAGCTCATCATCCACAAAGCGAAGGGTTGCTTTCTGAAGGTCCAGTTCGGGAAAAAGCGATAACGGGGTGAGAAGCTGCCCGCGCGCCAGGGACACCGCATACGATCCACGGCCCTGCCCCGGCTTCAAGGATCCGCGCACCTTGTTCCAGTGAAGCGAGGTCTCTCCAAAATCCACCTCCCCGCTCAACTCATCGATGCTGACATTGTCGAACTGCACCACCTGCCGCGGGCCGGCCTCGAATCTGGGGCCGTCCCTGGTGACGTCCAGTTCCACGTGCAATCGCCCCACCTGCACCTCCTCGGTCTCAACCCGCTTCCGCAGGAGAGCTCCCAACTGAATCTCGGACTTGAGATCCTCCAGCTCGATGCGCCGGATCAGGTCACTTCCCTCCGCGCTGAAGTTGGGGGCCCTCATTTCCATCCCATCCCACTTGAACTGGTCGAAAGTCGCCTCGGCCTCCAGCACCTCGCTTACCTTGAGATTCACCATCTGCCGGAAACCGTCGCTGCGCAGATAGTTCTTCAACCAAAGATAGCCACCCAGTGCAGCGATCGCACCCAGCACCACAAGTCCCAGCACCACCCGGCCAAACCATACTCCCGTCCTCCCCGCACCACGGGATTGGCCGGCTCGTCTTCGTGCTCTGCGGGACGCCATCTCCGGAACAACGTAACATCCAACCCGTTTCGCTCAAGAATCCTCTTTCCTACCTCGATCAGGGCAGGATCTAACAGGCCGGCCTTGACGTAGCGAGGATTGTGCTTCCCAGTAGGCCCGGGCCGGGATTCAATCCCGGCGCCTGCCCCGGCCGGTTTTACCCCCGGCTCCATCCAAAGCCATTCCGATCCCAATTCAGCGTGCTCGAACTCAAGGAGGTTTGTTTTACGATTCAGAAGGACGGTGAACCGGTCCACCTGGTCAATCACACCAGCTTCGCCGTCCCGCGCGGTCACTTCATGGCCATCGTCGGCCCTTCCGGCTGCGGCAAGACCACCCTGCTCAAGACGATCGCGGGGCTCAACCCCGAGTCCGGAGGCTCCCTCTGGTGGGATGGGCGCAATCTCTCCGAGGAAGGCGACCTGGAACCCTGGGAAATTGGCTACGTTCCCCAGTTCTCCATCGCGTATGACGAACTCACTGTCGACGAAGCGGTGGAGACCGCGACCCGCCTCCGTGTGAAGTGTCGCAACACCGAGGACCTCGACCGGCGGATCGACCGGGTGCTGGAGGAAACCGGACTCGCGCCTATCGCCGACCGCCAGGTCAAGGTTCTGTCCGGGGGACAGAAGCGTCGCCTCGGACTGGCCATGGAACTCGTCTCCGACCCCAAGCTCCTCCTGTGCGATGAGGTCACCAGCGGACTCGACCCCCGCTCCGAGAGAGAGATCGTTCACCTCCTTCACGACCTTTCCCGCAACGACGGACGCACTATCATCCTGGTCACGCACTCCCTCGCCCATCTCGAGCTCTACGATTCCATTCTCGTCAACCACGAGGGCAGCGTCGCCTTCCACGGCCCCCCGGGGCAGCTCACTCACTACTTCTCGGTCGAGGACTCCGAGGAAGTCTACCCCACGCTCGCCAAGCAATCCGGGACCAACTGGCAGGAGTCGTGGGCAAAACACCGCGAAGCCTACTACGGCAAACTCGCCCGCACCCGCGACCTCCACATCGAGGCAGGGGTAATCAAGTTACCCCCCGACGAGGACTCCTCCAGCGAGGAGACCGGGAAGGAGGCGAGGAAACAGAAGAAGAAAACTGCAACGCCCCGCCTGCCGGGCACGATCAGCCAGTTTGGAACATTGCTCACCCGGCGATGGAAAATCTTTTTCCGGGACCGGACCCAGGTCCTGCTGCAGGTCGCCATCCTGCTGTGCTTCCCCATCCTTGTCACTTTCTTTGCCGAGCGCGGAAAGGAGCCCATCAAGCGACTGTCCGACATTCCAGAGGAGAATATCGTTCTCGAGCTGCAATCCCGGGTAGAAGTCCGCGAGGACCAGATCCGGGTGGGATCCGCTGTCTCCGGAATGATCATGTTCGAGGTCATCCTCCTCGCCCTGATGGGCTCGAACAACGCCGCCCGCGAGGTGGCCGGGGAACGAAAGATCATGGAGAAGGAAAAGTTTGGCGGCGTCAGGCCGGCTGCCTACCTGCTCAGTAAGCTGGCCTTCCTCACATGCCTCATCCTCGCCCAGTCCCTGTGGATGGCCATGTTTGTGGAGTTCTTCTGGGAATTCCGAGGCTCCTTTGTCAGTCACGTCTCGTTCCTTATCCTCGTAAACGCCTCCATTACCGCGATCTGCCTGGCGATCTCTTCAGTCATGAAGACCCCGGAGCAATCCTCCCTTCTCTCCATTTACCTCGTGGGCTTCCAGCTCCCCCTCAGCGGGGCTGTCCTGGCCCTGCCCGAGTTCTTCGAAACCGTCACTCAGCCATTCGTTTCGGCTTACTGGGCGTGGTCCGGCAGCGTCGAGGCCCTCGGGGGCAACATCCATGACGCCGTTGATGTGATCACCGAAACCGAACTCTCACCCACTAATGTCTGTCTCTTTGCGCTCTGCGCCCAGACCATGGTCGGAATCATCGTCTCCTGGATGGGTATGGTTCGTCACCAGTGGGACAATTAGGCTTCCCTTCCCATGCCTTCACCCCAAGATGGCAGCATCTGAATCACCCGATCGGGTGGATCAATACCGCTTCCTAGCCGTTCCCTGCACCTTACCCGGCCGGAAATCCCGAATTCCTGGGTTTAGCAATCTGCATTTCCCGCTTAGTATCAGCCTGTCCGTTTGTTCGAATAAGTAGAATTGAGAATATGGGTCGCCGCGCCAGCTCCGGTCTGAATACCACCGCCATCATAGGGATCGCGGCCGTCGTCGTCGTCGTTCTGGCCGGCGGGGCCTTTGTCCTCAGGAAGGGCAAGAAGGACGGCTTCTCCGGCCAGCCATATCCTGTTTCGGAAATGTTCAGCAGCGCAAGCTCCCTGCGCCGGAACGAATACGTGGTGGAAGGCACCGTCTTCCGCATCGACAATCGTGACTCCGGAACGGGAGTGGGTCTTCTGGTGGGATCCGAGGAAGATACCGAGGCGGTCTATGTCATCGTTCCCGAAGAAGTGGCCACGATCAATATTGAGCGCAATGTCAACTATGCCTTCAAGATCCTCGTGGGAGACGGCGGAGTAAACTTTGCAACCGCAATCAAGAAACCCTAGTCTACCGAGCAGGAGATTAACACCCAGTCCGGCATGAAGAACCCATTGATCCGAATCGCACTCGTGCTCGCCCTCAGCGGGGTGGCCCAGGGCCAGGTTTACACCCCACCGGCCCCGGAAACCAATCCTGACCGAACTCCGACCGACACCAGCACGACTGTCAACCGGCAGCAACCTGACACCAAGTCTCCCTTCGGAGAGGAAATCCCCCTCCTGAATCCCGGGGACGAAACAGTGACCGTGGCCGGGATCACGATCCCGATTGGCGATACACGCATCATCAGGGCCCGCTTCGAGAAGTATCTCAGCCAGCCGCCCGAGGATTCTGCGGGGGCTCAGGAATACCGCCGGAATATCGACAAGATCCTCGCAGACCTTTCCCCCTTCCGGGAGGGCGGTCCTGATATCAAGGCCGCCTACAAGGGGCTCCCTGCTGCCGCCGCCTTCCCGACTGATGCCCGCATCTGCATGACACTGGCCGAGGCCGTCTACGTGGCCATGCTAGCCCGACGTGACAACAAGAACCTCTACAAGCTTAACGCAGCCCTCGAGGAAGAGAAACAGAAGCGCATTCGCGACGGGGACTGGAAGACCCGCCACGACCGTGACCAGAAGACTGGCAATGCCAAACCAACCAGCGAGGGTGACAATCAGGAGGCCAACAAGAAAAACTCCGAGGCCACCACCACCGGCCGGGGGGCCCAGTCACTCGAGTATGCCGAGATTCTCCGCCGCATCGCCGAGGTGGAGGCCATGAAAAAGAAGAACCTCGCTCAATCCGAGGTGCAGGAACTCCGTTCCAAGATCCAGTATCAGGCGAACATGGCCCTCTGGACCATGCAGCGGCGCTACCAGCACGTCCTCATGGCCTCCCGCTTCTACAACCAGATCTGGAAAGACGGCGACAGTGCGCTCCACATTGACAAGAACTCCGACGTCTCCAAGATGTTCAGTGAGAGCATCGGGGTAAATCCAACCGTCTCCACTCTGGATTCGGTCGCCAACGAGGCCATCCAGGACGTGAACAAGGCCATCGAGGCGGTCAACTTCCTCCTCGAGCGGGACGAACTCCATACCGCTCAGAAACGCCTCCTGGAGGTCTTTTACATTGGGGAGTACCTCGCACCCGTGGCCACCCTCGAACTGGAGAAAAAGCGACGTATCCAGCTCTATGTCCGCGGGCTCTTCGAGCTCTTCGACGCCATGCAGGCCAAGAATTACAATCAGGCCCGGGAGCTCGTGACCAAGCTCAAGGACACCGCCAAGGACTTCCCTTCCGCCAAGGCCGAGAGCGCCATCACCGGCTATACCTTTGCCAGCGACATGGCAATCCAGGGAGCCAAGGCCGCCCTCCTTGCAGGGGACCAGGCCAAGGCCAAGGAAGAAGTCCAGTCCGCCGCGGAGATCTGGCCCACCAATCCCAAGCTCAAGGAGTTCAGCGACCTCCTCGACAAGAGTGGTGCCATCGTGGTTGCCCGGAATGATTTTGACCGCCTGCTCCGCGAAGAAAACTTCCGGGAGATATTCAAGCGCCAGTATGAATTCGCTCCCGCCGTTCAGGGCGACTCCATCAAGGTGGACGCGCTCCGTCAGGTGGTGACCAATATTGCCACGATCGATGGGGCCATCGTTCTGGCCCGCAAGGTCGATTCCAGTGGGAACAGTTTCGGTGCGTGGGAGGCTCTCTACGAACTGCGTTCGCAGCAGGAATACTCCAAGGACCCCAAGCTCGGAGAGGAAATCGAAACGCTTACTCCAAAGGTCTCGACTTTCGTCAATGCCATTCAGAAGGCAAAAACGTTCGAAGATGCCAAACGCGACCAGACCGGTTCCTCAATCGCCTGGTATCTCAAGGCACTCCAGATCTACCCGGCCAGTGAGATGGCCGAGGAGGGCTTCCAGCGCCTCCTTGATCGTGTCCTGCCCGAGAACGATCTGACGCCGCGCTCCTCCCGCTCCAGTGCTGAGGCCTCTGCCAGCCCGACGGACCCCGCTCTCAACTGAGGGAAGCCCTCGAAGGAAGGCAAGATGCCCTCGGCCGGGACCATCTTTGTGGCAATCCTGAACAGCATTGCCCAAAATGGGGATTGATGCTCGGTTCGCACCCGGAGTAGGCTGGTCGGAGTGAAAAACGCAGTTTCCAGAATCACATTTGCTCTGACCACCCTGGCACTCGGCCCCCTCCTCTCTTCCTGCGCCACCACCCCGGCCGCGACCGGTGAGGAGCAGCGCAGTGAGACAGCTATTGCCAGTGAGCAGGACGGGGAAAACCTGCGCTACCGTCCCGTCAATGGCAACTGGACCGGACACTGGACACCGGAACGCAGCCATGCGGAAGACCACCTGCGGGCGCACAACGCCCGGAACGGCGTGGCCGGTGGCGTCGTCGAGTACCAATGAGCAGGCTTCGCCCTCCGGCATCCTGCCTGATTACCCGCAAAACCCCTCGCCGCTGGACGGGCCCTTCCTTGCGGACCGGACGCTCCCTGTCTTGGAATGGTGACCAATGAAATTGTTTCTTCTCCCCGCCTTCCTCTGCACCCTTACCACCTCCTGCCTGACCGATCAGGGCAGTCAGGGGACGAACGGGCCGGAGGCTGGCGTCGTGCCGGGCTGGTTCAAGTCCGCATACCGACTCTCCGAGCAACAGCGCACCCGTCTCCGGGACGAGGCCGGGAGCGCTCAACAGGACGGAAACCGCGAAGTGTGCGGAGCTCTCATCCTTCCTTTCGATGGCAACGGCTCCCTCGAACTGGTCTTCGCTGACAACGAAAGCAGACACGCCCACTCCTACGAGCTCTCGGCTCAAAGCGTAAGACGCATGCGGGAGCTCGCCCGTGTTCAGCAGGCGGATCTCGTCGGCACCTTCCACTCCCACCCTACCGGCGACGCGACGCCCGGGCGCGGGGACCTTGCCAGCGCCGGGGTCAACAGCCTGATTCTGATCCACTCCGTACCCACGGGCCAAACGCGCCTCTGGAGAGTTCTCCTGCGCGGGGAAACGAAGAAGGCTCGCGAAGTGCAGCTCGGAATAGCAGGCCGACGCCTCCGCGGGCCCTCCCCTCTGGCGCCTTCCCCGCAACTGGAGTCCAGCCACTCCTCTCACGACCTGCGCACACCCTAGGAAGCCTGACCCTGGAAAAGCGTCCATGGCAGGATCCATGGAAAGCGTGGGCGTACGTGCCGATCGCCCCCTGTGTCAGAGTCTCCCTCGCTGCCTGTCCGCACACATCGGTGAAGCGGCGGTCGCAACCCGCGTGCCGGCAAGTCAGCCTCTCGTGATCGAGTCCGGAGGGATGCAGAATGATCTGCGTGCCCGGACCCTTTCTCCCGCAGGCCGGTGCAGACGCTACTTTCCGATTTTCCAGAGGTGCTCCTCGGAACGAATGAAGAGAGCGTTATCCACCGCTGCAGGGGAGGCGAAGATCCGTTCCTCCATCTCCAGCTCGAAAACGATTTTACTGCCCTCCGGAGAGACTTCCGCCACGTAGACAACACCGTCCTCGGTAGCGAGATAGAGCTTTTTTCCTATGAGGATTGGCGAAGATGAGAAGTTGCCGGGGATCTTTTCCCTCCATTTCATCTCCCCGGTCCTGCCATCACGGCAGGTCAGTGACCCGGTGTCATCGACCAGGTAGAGAAACCCGCCGCTCTCCACGAAACTTGGCGTCTTCGGAATGTAGCGGCTTTCCTTGAATACAACATGCGTGTCCGTGACATCCCCCTTGGCCGCCTGAGGCCGGATCGCCAGAAGAGACGCACGGTCAAAACCTGTTGCCACGTAGAGCATGCCATTGGCGAAAACCGGACGGGGAACGACCGAGTAGCCCTCTCCATAGCGCACTTTCCAGATCTCGCTGCCATCCCTCGGATCATACGCCGCAACCTTTCCACTGGCCTGACTGATGACCTGCGTGCGTCCATCGATCCTGAGAACGAGAGGTGTCCCGAAGGAGAAGGTCTTCCTCACCTCCTGCTCCCGGGGAGTCTTCCAGGCCACCTCGCCATTCTTGCAATCGAGAGCTGCAATCACGGGCTCGGAAGCCCCGTCCGCATTGAAGACCATCATTCCCTCCACCACCACCGGAGAACTTCCTGTTCCGTGCACCGGCTTGTACTGGAAACGCTTTTTCCAGATTATGTCCCCATCAGACAATTTCAGAGCAGCTGTTCCCATATGCCCGAAGTGAGCGTAGACCACACCCCGTTCGAGATAAGGTGTCGCACTCGCAAGTCCGTTCTTGGAGTGCCGCTTCCGGACCTCGTCGGCCGCCGGCGTGAAGAGATCCTTGTTCCAGACCACCTCCCCCGATCCGACATCGAGTGCTATCACACCGAGCGTCACCTGCTCGCCCTCCTCGCGGGAAAAGGTCATCAGGATCTTCTCCTCTCCAATGACCGGGGAAGACCACCCCTTGCCCGGCAGCTTTTTCTTCCAGGCCACGCCGTCTTGCAGGCCCCACTTCACAGGCACGCCCTTGGCCGAAGAAACTCCCTGGCCCTCCGAACCGCGAAACTGATGCCACTCCGCATGGGCGACGGATGCACAGAAGGACAGGACCAGGGACCCCAAAAGGATGTTTTTCATTACGATCACAGGACTCAGACAGGAGCTGGAACACTGCATAACGGCCTCACCCGTCCTTGGCAAGGGACGATGATCCGCACCCCGGACACCACAATGGGACTACCTCGCGCCCCTGAAACCTTCTCTTCCTCTTGAAAGACACCCTGTAAAGGGGTGTATTGCTCCCCATGCCCAATTCTGAACAATCGCCTCGTCCCAGCCGCCGAGCATTCCTCGGCACCACCACAGCCGCTGCCGCCACCCTCGGATCCGCTGAACTCGTCTACGGAGATCATCACGGAAAACCACTCCGCTTCGCCCAGATAGGCTGCGGAGGAAAAGGTAGCAGTGACCTCGGAAACACGGTCTCCAGCGGAGGCAAGCTGATCGCCATGTGTGATGTCGACGCGGGCCGCGCCAAGGGACACTTCAACAATTACAAGGACATCCCGCGTTACTCCGACTACCGGGAGATGCTCGCAAAGCACAAGGATGAGATCGACGCCGTCGTTGTCTCCACCCCCGACCACGTCCACGCAGTCGCTGCTCTGGCCGCCATGAAGCTGGGCAAGCATGTCTACGTTCAGAAGCCCCTCGCCCGCACCTACGGTGAGTGCATGGCACTCCTCGAAGCCACCAAGAAATACAAGGTTGTCACCCAGATGGGAAACCAGGGACATGCCGGGTCCGGCCTCAAGCTATGGAAGAAAATGATGGATGACGGAGCATTCGGGGAAGTTCTTGAACTGCACTCGTGGTCGAACCGTCCCATCTGGCCGCAAGGCATGAAGGAGTATCCCGCGGAGGCGCCCGTCCCCGAGGGACTCGACTGGGACTCCTGGGTAGGCCCCATGGAAGCCCGTCCCTTCGGCAAGGGCTTTCTGCCGTTCGCCTGGCGGGGCTGGTGGGACTTCGGAGCCGGCGCGATGGGGGACATGGCCTGCCACAACATGGATCCGGCCTTCTGGACCTGCGACCTGGGCCTGCCCACCTCCATAGTGGCGGAGGCCTCCGCTCCCGCCGGGGTGGCCTACCCGAAGTGGTCTACCATCACCTTCCAGTTCCCGCCCAACAAGGTGTGCCCAAAGGGCATCAAGATGACATGGTATGATGGCGGCAAGCGCCCCAAGCCCCCCTCCGGGGCCGATCCACGTCTCAATGTCGGTGGCAACGGCTGCATGATCGTGGGGAGCAAGATGTCGGCCATGGGAGGCTCCCACGCCGGAACGCCCCGCCCGATCGCGGTGGGTAACAAGTTCAACAAGGAAGCCATCGACAAGGAAGCTGCTCACTGGCGCACCGAGCACGGCAAGCTCAAGGGAACCGACCACCACAAGGAGTGGGTGGATGCCGCCAAGAAAGGAGATATCAATGCTCCCGGCAGCAACTTCATGTACTCGGCGCCTATGTCCGCCGCCCTCGGCCTTGGCGCAGTGGCACTGCGATTTCCCGGCGTTGAACTGAAGTGGGATGACAAGTCCCGGAAGTTCACCAACCACGAGGAAGCCAACAAATGGGTCACTATTGATCCCCGCAAAGGATACGATCTCAGCGTCTAGAACGGATTTCTCGGGGAAGCAGATCCAGCGTTTTATCAGCAGGCCCGCCCTTCTCTACGAAGGCGGGCCTTTCCCTTTGGCGGAGAACCCGTACTGCGCTCTTGAATCTGCCGCTCGCTTCTCTTTGATGCACGCCATGAAGCACATCCTCAGCCTCCTGCCTGCGATTGCCCTCTTCCTGGTGTTTTGCTCTGCACCCGGTCGTGCTGCGGGCGAAGCAGGAAGCCGACCCAATATCGTTTTCATCCTCTCTGACGACATGGGCTGGAACCAGCCCGGCTTCAACGGTGGCACCAAGGGGCTCACCCCGAATCTCGACAAACTCGCCAGTGAGAGCCTCAAACTCACCCACTTCTACACCCACTCGGTTTGCGCTCCCACCCGCAGCGCCTTCCTCACCGGCCGCTACGCATTCCGGACGTGGTCTGACTGGCGGTCCGAGGACTTTGGAAAGCCCAGCTACCTCAAGGCTCTCGGTCTCACCCTCGCACACAATGACCGCGGGGAGCCAACCCGGCGTATTCATGCACTCGACACCAGGGAGCGCACTATCGCGGAGGCCCTCAGGGAGGCCGGCTACTTCACCGCCCTGGTGGGCAAGTGGCACCTCGGAGAGTGGCTCGACGAGCACCTCCCTATGGGGCAGGGATTCATGCACCAGTATGGTCACTACGCCTGGGGCATCGACTACTACACAAAGACGATTGTACACAACGCCCCGGCCCGCTTCGCAGTCTACGACTGGCACCGCAATCAGAAACCTCTCCAGGAGGAGGGCTACGCCACCGACCTCTTCGCCGCGGAGGCGGAGCGCGTAATCGCCCAGCAGGAACGCAGGCGCACCAAGGCCCGCAAACCCTTCTTTCTATTCGTACCTCTCAATGCCGTCCACGGTCCCCTCAACCCCCCTCCTGGATTCGAGGGAGACAGGAACGACCCCCTTGAAATTCGCGATGCGATGCTCAGGAACATGGATCAGGCGGTGGGCCGGATTTCAAGGGCCATCGACAAGCATGGTTTCCGCGAAAACACTCTCTTTATCTTCGCCAACGACAACGGCCCGGTCCTCGAATCGATGAGCAAGCCGTGGCGCGGCACAAAGAACACAACCTTCGAGGGCGGCGTCCGGATGCCCTGCCTGCTGCGCTGGCCCGGGCATACCAAGCCCGGCACTGCCAATGATGGCATGATGTTCGTGGCCGACTTCTACTCGACCTTCATAAAACTGGCCGGCGCCAACGCAAAGCAGGAGACCAAGGTGGACAGCCTCGACATGAGTGCCATGCTCTTCAGGGGAGCTTCCAGCCCTCGCCGGGAGATCGTCTTCGAGGTTACCGGCAGTGTCCGCGTTCCGACCATCCGCAGCGGCGACTGGAAGCTCATGGGTGAAATGCTCTTCAATATCGCGCGGGACCCCTACGAGAAGAAGGATGTAGCCAGCGAGCACCCCGAGGTCGTCAAGCGCCTTGCCGCCCGCCTCGCTGCAGTGGACCGCGAACGCCCGCCTCTCGGGGACAAGCCCCTTCTCATGGATCCTCCGCTTCCATACATCTACGGCCTCAAGGAAAATGCCAATCCTCCGGAATGGCTGGTCGAGCACGTCGATGCCGTGCGCGCAAAGCAGCCCAAGAAATGGGCTCCCGGGGAAACGCCCTGGCCGCAGGCTCCGATCGGCGTCAACGCCAACAAGCAACCCGGTAGCAAGTAAACCCACCCTGCAGCCGGAAACCGGCTCATCCATCCGACTCCGGCAGGCTGTGCAGCACCCTCCGCCTGTGGACAGCCTGTGAGCACGATGGGAACTGCTTGCTTCCTTTTCACGTGGCGGCGCCGAAGGGGCCTTCTAAAGTGCGCCCGTGCCCCTCAGCATTCGTTTTAACAAGGCCACCACCGACCAGGTCGTTCTCGCCCGGGTAGGCAATCCACTTCAGGAGCAACCGCTCGAGACTTCCCGCGAGGTATGCCGGATTCAGGACTCGGACCGCGAACTGTTCACTCGCCTCCTCCTCAAACCATTCCGGAGTCTCGCCGGCTACTGCTTCGACCATCATTCCTCCCTCTCCAAGAACGAGACCTACTGCTGCGCCCGCGCCATCTTCGCCGACGGGGACTCCTTTCTCTCCAGGGGCTGCGAAATCGCTCAACGGCTCTACGCCAAATCAAATCACCCCAATATCAAGTCCGGCGACCTCTGCATCGCGCGCGTGAACCATATCAAGGTCGAGGGTCAGGACACCGAGGCTCTGTGTATCCTCAAGGCGGAAACGGTCGAGCCGTTCCTGAGTATCTCCTCCGAGGAGGGAGACCTCCGCATCGCCACGGAGCATGGCATCAACCCTGAAAAGGTCGACAAGGGCTGCCTCATCCTCAACACCAGGGAAGAGACCGGATACCATGTCCTGACCTTCGATCGCGCCGGTGCTCATTCCCGGTTCTGGCTGCGGGAATTCCTGGGAGTCCGCCTCATTACCGACGATTCACTCCTCACCAACCAGGTCGCCGGACCTGTCTCTTATACACATCTGACGCTGCCGACGATATGCAGTGTG
>CAWWCX010000009.1:0-26415 GCA_963935445.1 uncultured Roseibacillus sp. | reverse complement strand
ATCTAGTACGGTCTCGTGGGCTCGGAGATGTGTATAAGAGACAGCACCCCTACTCCGCCCCCGGCGTGACCACCCTGACCAATGACACGGTAGCCTACACCCGGTCCAGAACGGGCCATGCCATGCTCCGCCGGGGAGAGGTCACCGCAATCATCGTCGATAACCAGGCCCATGACCTGCCCGGGAAAAACCTGCCCGGTCACCGCGCCGGCTACAACGGGGTGGCATTTCTCAGCCACGAGAAAAGGGCAGACAACCTCTTCGTCCCCTTCTTCTCCGGACTCAATTTTGAGCACATCCACGATGGCACCACCGCCAACCTGAAGAACAAGTTCGAACCACGCATCTTCCCCATGGAGTTACGCCTTATCAACGAACACACCGTGGAGCTCTACCAGGCCCCCACCGGGCACTGGAAACTCGAAAGCTGTGGCCGCTACCACCTGCTTCCGGATGGCACAATTGAATACACCTTCGAATGTATCCCCCGCGAGACGAACTACGCCCGCAGGTTCATCGGCCTCTTCTGGGCCAGCTACATCCAGAAACCCGGGAACGGATCGATTCACTTCCGCGGGCAGCACCTGCAAAGGAAGCCTCCTCATTTCCCGGCCTGGATCGAAGCTACCTCGCCGGCTCATGGGACAGCCAGCACGCATCCCCCGGAAACGGACCGCTCGGCGCTTCCCTCCATCGACAGGAACTTCCCTCTCTCCCTCGTCAACCATCCCTCGAACTACTTCTACTCTCAGCCGTTCTACCTCGGTGTCAGCCGGGGCATGGCCTTCGCGCAGATATTCCGGTCCCGGGACCACATCTGGTTTGCCCAGTCTCCCAGCGGCGGCGGCAATGGCAATCCCGCTTGGGACTTCCAGTGGTTCATCCGGAATCCGAGGGTCCATTCCGCCTATGGATTTGTCATGCGGGCCGCCTACCTGCCCTTCGCATCCCGTGAACAGGTCGCAAAGGCCATCACCCCCCACCTCCGGGCCCTGAATCCCTGAGCGCACACGGCTACTCCGGTTTCTCCTCCACCAGCCATGTGCGCAGTTGCCTGCCATCGGGAGAAAGCTCCTCTCCACGATCCAGGCCTCGCAGGTGGCGATCGAAAAATGCGATGCTGTAGTCCGCGATCAACTTGGGATTGCCCTTGGCGAGGGCTCCGGTGGTCGTCCGCCCCACCGAGTTCAGATCCGTCCATGCGTAGTGCCCGGCCCTTCTCAGGACGAAATAATACTTGGCCGGCTCCAGCTGGTCGTAAAAGCGTTTCAGGAATGGAGTTACGCCCACGTCCCAGGTCCCACCCTGAACCATGACAGGGACTGACACGTTCTCGAGAGACCCTCGATGGAAGAAAGGCAGCACGTAGGGCGAGAGCAAAAGCAACGCCTGCATTCGCTCATCCTTCCAGCTCTCCCAGCCGCCCGCCATGCCAAGCACGGTGTAGCCCCCCAGCGAATGCCCCGCTCCACCAACCGCATCAGGAAGAATACGCCCATGAAGCGGTGAGCCCTCGATGCCATTCTGCTCCAGGAGATAATCAAGGAGAGCCGTCATATCCTCCTTCCGATCAAAGAACGTGCTCTCGTCCCACCCTTCGGCCTGCAGGAAGTTCGGCATCACCACGCGTTGGCGCTTGAGGGCATGGGTAGCATCCTCGTGATGAACGGAAGCCACCACGTAGCCGGCTCGCGCCAGCGCTTCCATCAGGAACACACTTTGGTCTGCCGCTCCCCAGAAACCGTGCGAAAAAACAACAAGCGGATGGGGCCCCTTTGCCACCGGGGCTCCGGGGGCGACCATTCCAATCTGCGGCGCATAGCGAAACCGCACCTCCTCTTCCGCGGTAGGATACCAAAGGTAGACACGACGTTCTCTCTTCCCTCCCTCCCGGGACTGATAGTCAAATTGCAGGTTTCGCAGGAATCCCGCCCGCGGCTTCCACTGCTGCGCCTCTTCCTGCCCCGGGAGGACGGCTGGAGCAAGGATCGCTACCCACAGCAGGGCCAGGACCGGACAACTCCAACTCATCGGGCGAAACCTACCACACATCCACCGGCCTGCCCGCTCAAAACCACTCTACCGCAGAAGGAGCTCAAGCCTCTCCCCAGCCGGAATACTCGCCCGCCAATGCAGCAGCAGGGCTCCATGCTCTGCCCAGGCGAGATTGTATGCCGAGCGATCAGCCACCAAGCCATTGGCGATTACCTGCGGGAGGCCATTCACAGCAGGCTGCCTGAACTTGATCACGGGTTGAATCCGTTCCCTCTCCCCTGCAATCAGTATCACTGTTCGAGAGCCGCTCACCACGTAGCATCCCTCGCTTTCATTGAAGCCATCACCATCCAGGTCGCCGGCTTCACCCTTGACAGCCTCCCCTCCGGGGACCCGCACCCGAGCGGGCTCCCGATAATCAAGCAGATGAATCGGCACGCCCTCGATGTCCCGTTCAGGTCTCGGATGAAGCCGCTTATGGAACGCCATCCGCCCGGGAACGGTCACTCCCTCCTCTCCCCCTGCGCCATCCTCGCTTTCCAGCCCGCCCAGCAGGCCGTATACCTGTCCGGTAGGATAAATCGTGTAGTCAGCGAACCGCCCGGAATCGTCATCCACCGCCCACCGGAGTCGGCACCGGGCAGCCGTGTCCTCGAGAATCTCAAGCCTGTCCCATGTCATCCCGGTCCCGGGGAAGACTCCCTTTTCCTCTTCCGAGAGGTTGGTCATCTTGAAGGGATCCTTCCCTAAGGAGAACCAGTGGGTAAATAACCTTCCCCCCTCGACAGGCCGGTACTCCCCCTCCATCTCCTGCCAACCCACGCGCAGTTCAAAGCACCCTTCGGATTCAATACTCAGGCAGGCAATCCTCTTTCGCGTTCGGAGGCGACCAGTTCGCCCTCTCTCCAGCACCCGCCCCTCCGCGAGGGCCTCGGCCTGCAGAAACTGGCTTTCATCAAGGTGAGGATCTTCCCGGATCCGTTCGAGCAGGGTCACCGCCCAGTCCCGCTCACCGTCCTCCATGTAAATCCGGGCCAGATGCGCCAGCTGATAGGCGCGCAGACCCGCATGTTCGGCCGCCTCCAGTTCCGGAAGGCTCTTCGTCAGCAGGGCGATTCCTTCCTTCCGCTGGTCTGCACGAGCCAGATCCTGCGCTTTCCGCACCCATCCCCGCACCTTCTGCTCAATATCCTTCTGCTGCTGCCTTGGTTCCGCAGTCTCCCCCGGCCCCGCGCAACGCTCACGACCATCAGGCACCCCGGGGGACCCCACCGGCTCCCCGACAACGGAAACAACAGCCATCGCGAAGACAAAGAGGATTCCCAAACCGGTGCCCGCGCTCATGACCATGTTCCCGCCCGTCGCTAGTCTCTTCACCACCGGAAGGCCCTGCGCCTCAAGGAGAGCCTTTCCCCCCGCTTCCCGAAAACTCGTCTACCGCAAGCAGCATGGCCAGGGTCGCCCAGCTACCGGCCGCCATTGAAACGAACTGATCCTTTTTATGCGGATACCCGCTCTCGTAATATGTCTGGAACGGTTTGCTGCGGCTCTTCACGTGCCATGACCCGTCCGCATGCTGAGTCTCCAACAGGTAGCGAAGGCCCCGCCGGTAGGATTCGTCATCCGCCCCCATTCCTCCCGCACGGTTCAATGCATAGAGGACCGAACCCGTCGCATAAGGGTCGCTTTTTTCGCCCTCTCCCGGCAACTGCGACCAGCCCCCATCCGCTCGTTGTGCCGCCTGCAACTCGCGGGCCGCTTCCGCGATTTCCTCTTTCCCGGCATTCACCCGCTTGAGTGCCAGGAGACGGAACACACCGTCCTCAGTCTCCTTCACCTTCGTCCGCCTCAACCAGGCCGCCGCCCTCCTGCGCCGCTCGGCGATCCGGTCCTGCTGATCTTTGGTCCCGTAGCCGTCGAGACTGCGCAACGCCAGGAAGGTCGCCGTAAAATCACTCACCTCGGTAGGCGGTCGATTGGCGGTATTGCGCCAGTGATCCGCCTTCTGGTCGTGCACCATGTATCCACTCACCACCCCGGTAATCCCGTCGGGCTTCCACCCGGCTTCGTCCAACATCCACAGAGCATAGCCCGCCCGGATGAATCCTCCACCCTGTCCCCGGCCCTCGAGGTAGCGTTTCCGGCCACGCTCGAGATCCGCAACCGTATGATCCAGCTGCTCACGCAGGACCCCGGCATCAATCGCAAAACCCCGGCGCTGGGCCTCTACCATCGCAAGGACCGGCATCGCATGTCCGTGGCAGGTAAAACACTCACGATGTTCACTCGTCCCCACTGCGGTTTCCTGCAGAAGCGGAATCGACTTCTCTATTGCAGCTCGCAAGGCCCCGGGGGCGGCGGGCTCCGCGGCCATCACACCCGCCTCCATTACCGCACACCCAACAGCCATCAGCCTCCATTGGTTCAGTCGCCTCATTCTGGTTACCCTGTCAATGCCTGCCGGAAGCCTGCGCTCCTTGGCGATATTCATCTCGAATCCCTCCAGTCAGGATGATCGCCGTGCCGTGGCGCGGCAGCCCCCAGCTGGACTGCCGGGGAAAGGCCTGCCCGGAAAAGAACGTTTCGCAGGACGCGCATTTCATTCATCTATCACTCCGTGTCCACCGCTGGAACCAAAACCTTCACTCTCGCCATGGGACAGATGCTGGTCGAAGCGGGGCGACCACAGTCCAACCTCTCTCGGATGCGCACGGTGATCGAGGAAGCGCGCCAGCACGGGGCGGACCTCGTTCTTCTCCCCGAGTTGCTCGATTGTGGCTGGTGCGATGAATCGGCCCGCGAACACGCCAGGAGTATTCCCGGGGAAACCTTCGACACCCTCTCGCAGGCTGCAGCGGACTCCGGGGTCCACCTCTGCGCCGGCCTCTCCGAACGAGCTGGAGAGAACATCTACAACTCTGCCGTCCTGATCAGCCCCACCGGCGACCTGCTTCTCAAGCACCGCAAGGTCAACGAACTCTCCATCGCCCGGCATATCTATGCCACCGGCAAATCCGCCAAGGCAATTTGCGAAACCCCGCTGGGCACCCTCGGGCTCATGATCTGTTCCGACGGCTTTTTTCCCGGTCAAGCCCTCACCCGGGCCCTGGCCAGGGCCGGCGCCCGGCTCATTCTCTCACCCTGCGCCTGGGCCGTGGCTCCGGATCACGACCAGGAGAGGGAACCCTATGGTCATCTCTGGCGCGATGTCTACGGGCGCGTGGCGCGCGAACATGGGATCTGGATTGCCGGCTGCAGTAATGTGGGCGAGATCCGACACGGGGCGTGGGCCGGCCACCACTGCATCGGCTCCTCGATGCTGGTTGCTCCCGGGGGAGAAGTCCGGGCCAGCGGCCCCTACGGCAGGGCTGCGGAACAGGTTGTGATCGCCAAGGTGACTCCCGGGCCTTGAAATGCCTCCACACTCTGCTCTCCTGAAACCATCACATGAAACACGTTCTCCCCCTCCTGCTTGGCCCCTTCCTCTGGGCGCTCACGCCCCCCGCCTCCGCCGAGAGACCCAACATCATCTTCATGTTCTCGGACGATCACGCCTGCAATGCCATTTCGGCATACCCTGGCGGACTCTTCGACGAGATCGCACCCACCCCCCATATCGACCGTATCGCGCGGGAGGGCATGCTTTTCGAGAATTCCTTCTGTGCCAATTCCATCTGCGGCCCCTCCCGGGCCAACATCCTGACCGGGAAGCATAGCCACCTGAACGGCTTTCTCGACAACAACTCGTCTCACTTCGATGGCCGGCAGCAGACCTTCCCCCAGCTCCTTCGCGATACGGGCTACGAGGTCGCGATGATCGGAAAGTGGCACCTCCACTCCAATCCCATCGGATTCGACTTCTGGCGCATCCTCCCCGGACAGGGCGCTTACTACAACCCCGACTTCATCGAGATGGATGGGAGCCGGAAACGCTACGAGGGCCACTGCAACGACCTTGTCACCGACTTCGGGCTGAAATGGATCAAGGAAGATCGAGACAAGGACAAGCCCTTCGTGGCCATGATCCAGTTCAAGGCCCCTCATCGCAACTGGTCCGGGGCCCTGCGACATCTCGAACTCTTCAAGGGTGTCACCATGCCGGAACCCGACAGCCTCTTCGACGATTACGCCAACAGGAGCAAGGTGCTTGCGGAACATGCCATGGGCATCGACAAGCACATGTACTGGGGCCACGACATGAAATTCAACGGGCCCAACCTCTTTCCCGATCACTTCTCAAGTGGCATAGTCAATCGCCAGTATCAGCGGATGAACGAATCCCAGAAGAAAGCATGGGATGCCGTCTACGAGCCGGAAAACCAGAAATTCATCGCGGACATGAAGGCTGGCAAGCTCAGCAAGAAAGACATCGTACGCTGGAAATACCAACGCTACATCAAGGACTATCTCAAGAGCATTGCCAGCGTGGACGAGGGCGTTGGACGCGTCCTGGCATACCTTGACGAAAGCGGGCTGGCCAGGAACACCATCGTGATCTACTCAAGCGACCAGGGGTTCTACCTTGGCGAGCACGGGTGGTATGACAAGCGCTGGATGTTCGAGGAGAGCTTCAAGATGCCTTTCGTCATCCGTTGGCCCGGCGTGATCAAGGCCGGTTCCACGACCAGGGCCCTCATCCAGAACATCGACTACGGGCCAACCTTCCTGGACGTCTGCGGCGCCAAGACTCCCTCCGACATGCAGGGCCGCAGCATCGTCCCACTCCTGCGGAACGGGGGGAAAAAGCCCGCGGACTGGCGCGATGCGGTCTACTACACCTACTATGGCGAGAGCACGCACCGGGTGGCCGCCCACGACGGCGTGCGAACCGAGCGCTACACCCTCTTCTACGTTCCGAAATACAAGGAATGGCAGCTCTTCGACAACGAGAAGGACCCACAGCAGATGAAAAGCGTCCATGAGGATCCCGCCTACGCCGACATCCTGAAGGGACTCCAGCAGAAGTATCGCGACCTCAAAAGGAATTACCGCGCCCACAGCGCCATCCTGCCCGACGATCGCCTCGCCCAGGAATGGTGGAAGAAACGCCATCTCGACATGAACAGAAAGGCAAGCTCCGGGCCCCACGACCTCCTCTTCATTGGAGACTCCATCACCCAGGGATGGGAAGGAGCCGGAAAGGAGACCTGGCAGAAATACTATGGCAAGCGCAAGGCCCTCAACCTCGGGATTTCAGGGGACCGCACCGAGCATGTCATCTGGCGTCTCAACAACGGCAACCTGCGCAGACAGCAAAAGGCCAAGGCCGCGGTGGTGATGATCGGCACCAACAATACGGGGCACAGTGAGCAGGACCCCGGCGAAACAGCGGACGGGGTGGAACGAATTCTCTCCATCCTGCGCGCCCGCTGCCCGAATGCCAGGGTCCTCCTGCTCGGGGTCTTTCCCCGCGACGAAATGCCGGATGGAAGGAAGAGAGGTATCAATGACGCCCTGAACGAGAAGCTTGCTGCCTTCCACGACGGCAAACGCATCCACTATCTCAACATCAATGACCGGTTCCTCGAGAAGAGCGGCCGCCTTCCAAGGGAAATCATGCCCGATTTCCTGCATCCAAGGGAAAAAGGGTATGCTATCTGGGCTGAAGCTATTGAGGAGAAGCTTGTTGAACTCGGACTCTAGACCGCCGCTCCCTCCCGGGCCCCGGGGACTGGATCCCCATCAACCAAGATAAGACGAGAGACAGGTGGGCGTGGTTTTCGTCGCCATCTCCTCGATCTGGAACAGGCTTGCAGACCGCAGGGATGACGCATCCTTCTCTCCCTGCTGCCTTGGGCAACGCACCAGCCGGATGATCCCCTTGCGGTGCAGGTCTTCGATCCACTCTGCATCAGCCGGGATCAGGCGACTCCCCAGCCGGGGCTGGTCCGCATCAATTCTTCGGAGTTCCTGATAGATCCGCTCCCCGATCACATAGGTCGTGTAGAAATCGTTCTCTGCAACATCCACCTCCCAGGAAGGCGATCCGTTCCCGCTGCCATACTCAGACCGGAGCCGGACCGAAGGGTGCAGGGACATGTGATAACCCTTCGCGGCATCGGACGCCCAGAGACGGCGCTGAACCAGCCAGGAGCTGACTTCCTGATGCATCGGCTCCGAAGGATTGTGAATCGTGCGCATCGTGACACCCCCCCCGGGTACCAGTTGCTCCTTCCAGACCAGGATATATCCGAAGTTCACTCCTTCGAGACCTGACGCCCGGTAATTATCCACCCAGCGTTTCAGTTCCGCATTGAACTGCTCAATGCTCTGCCCGAACGGAGCATGGCAATGAGGGACCGAGAAGAGAATCTCGTCCCGGTCCGCGGTGGTGAGAACAAGGGCTTCCAGTGCGTCATCACCCCACCATTCCCGCAAGCGAGACTCGTAGGTCCCGGTATCAACAAGATCCGTCACAATACACAGCCTTCCGCATGGCTTGAGATGATTGGCTGCATCTTCCACGATCTCCCGCAGGATCGCTTCTCCGTTATTCCCTCCATCCCTGAACTTGAGTCCAGTCTCCGGGCTCGGAACAAAGGGCGGATTGCCCAGGATGACATCAAAGGTTTCTCCTTCCACTACGGAGTACAGGCTGCCGAGGCGAGCCTCATAGTTTTCCACCCCGTTGAGCTGCGCATTGAACCGGGCAAACCGGACAGCCCTTGGATTCAGGTCCACCCCGACCACCCGGGATGCGTAGCGGCTCCCGACGAGTCCCTGAATGCCAGAGCCACAACAGAGGTCGAGCAGGTCCTCACAGGCTTCCCTCGGCGCCGTCTGGACCAGCCCATGACTGTCCATGCCGATATACATCACCGGATCCTCCTCCAGATAGTCACCCTCAAGCAGCATGTATCGGTGATCGGTGGCAAAAAACATGCCCCCGGAGCAGAAGATATCCACCGCAGCACGAACCCGGGTGCCCTCCTCGCGGAACAGGCCAAGACCGAGAAGGCGCAGGTAAAGGGGGCTTCCCAGGATGTTCTCTACGGCATCCCGGGGCAATGTGGATCGAAGGAGAAACAGCCGAACCAGATCCCCCAGCGCGTCCTCCGGGAGCCGGTGATTGGCGAAGTATGCGAGGTGGGTGGGTTCAATTTGCTGGAGAGACTCGACTCCCAGCAGGTCCACGATGCGCTGCTCCTCGTATCCATGGGATGTGAGGCATCGGTGAAACTCCTCCAGGCTATGCCAGGATTCAAAGTGGGGATCCTCGAACGCACGGAAGGTATCTTCCGATCCTGTATCCGGCAGCGGGGAGTCCCCGGGAAGACTCGAGTCAAGCCAGCCCCGGTCACCTTCTACTCCAAACCTCTTCAACTTTTCAGCAACCGCAGCCATTTCATGGCGGAGCTCCATTGGCGTCAGCCCAAGGGACGCGCGGAGACAGGACGATCCTTCCTTCCTCTCCGTGACAAATGCCAGAAGGAGCGGAACTTCCCTGGGTTCGAGAAGGAGGGGCGGCTGGTGCTCCATCTGGTCGACAACCCGGGACTGCCCGACCGGGTCAAGCAGGAGGATTGTGTCCGGACCCAGTTGCGTCCTGAGTTCGCCTGTAAACTGGTGTTCAGGAAAGAGCCTGCTTGTCTCCTTGTAGAAGGCACCCTTCCGGGAAATATCGGCAATCTCTTCCGGCGACCAGTTCTCCGGCTCCATCCCCTGATACAACGCCGCATCCAGCTCGGACATCAGGCTGCGAACGGAAGGCTGACCGGGGGGAAGACCTGCCGGAAGCTCCTCATCAACCAGGTCGGCCACGTGATCCTCATAAGCCTTGACCGGGGCGTGCTTCCGGTAGATCCAGCAGTCCTCCAGGGCGAGATAATCGATATCCGTTCTCAGGAAGGTCTTAATAGCCTGTTCGGGTGTTTCGACGATCGGCTGTCCTGCAACATTGAAACTGGTGTTAAGAAGGACAGGGGGACCCTCACGGATCTCCTCAACGGCATGACACAGCTCATGGAAGAAACGATTGGCCTCCCTGGTACAGGTCTGGACCCTTCCTGTCCCGTCCGCGTGGGTTATCGAGGGAAGGATTGAATGAAATTCTTTCCGGATCTCGGCGACCAGAAGCATGAAGGGGCTCTCGGTCTCGAGAACGAATACCTCATTGGCCCGCTCCAGGGGAACAAATGGTGCAAACGGACGGAAAGCCTCCCTGAACTTCACCCTTGCGTTGATCACATCCTTCATCCGGAGGAATGCCGGATCAGCCAGGATGGAGCGGTGGCCCAGGGCCCGCGGCCCGGACTCACAGCCCCCTTCAAACCGGGCAACGATATGCCCCTTTGACAGGGCATCCGCCACCTTCTTCACCATACCATCATGATCGTGCCGTTCCACCACGACCAGGTCTTCATAGTCTTCGACCGCCTTTTCGATTTCCTCCCTCGATCGAGGTTTCCCAAGGGTGGCCGCCTTCAGCTTCGGGCGATCGGTTCCCTTCTCAACGGTGGCATACGCCCAGTAGGCACAACCGGCAGAAATCCCGTTATCCCCTGCAGCGGGAAAAATGAAGATGTCATCGAGACCGCAGTGCGTGAGAACCTTGTAATTCGCGACGGAGTTGAGCCCGATGCCCCCCGCGATGCAGAGCCGGCTGAGGCCGGTCTGCTTCATCGCCACATCAACGATATGGCAGAGGGCGTTCTCCAGTTCCATCTGCGCCTTGTAGGCCAGATCCACCAACCAGGGACGGAAGTAGGGTTTGTCCTCCCCCGTGTCGTACTTCTTCTCAAGAGCCTCGATCTCAAGAAAGATGTCGTAGGCGGAAATCTCAAGGCTGAGCGAATCCTCAACCGGCCTCAACCACTGCTCCCATTCAGGCTGGGGACCACCATAAGCCGCAAGCCCCATCAACTTGCCCGATTCCGGAAAACTCAGTCCCGAATTAACCTTCGTCTCAAATCCTGCCTTCCGGGAAACATACTCATAGACGAACCCAAGGGTGGATAGTTGCGCAAGGTGGGCCCGCACTCCTTCATCATGCAGAAGCTCAAGCTCCGTGCCGGTTCCGGCATACAGGCTGTAGGACTCCGTTTCCCAGCCCGGACCCTTCCTCGAAGTGAGCCCACTGGCATCAACGGAAAGGACGAGGGACTCTTCAAAGCCGGATGGCCAGTAAGCCGAGTATGCATGGGCAAGATGATGGCCGGGAACAGTTTGCACCTTGCATGCGATATCCCTGCTGAACTTACCCCGCATGATTTCCGGGGAGAAATCGACTCCCGGCATGTTTGCCGTGATGGTATCCATTGCGGCCAGGGGGACATCCAGCATGTCGAGGCAATAGCGAATGCACTCCCCGGGCACCTGGATGTGGCGCATTTCCCCCGGGGATTGGTACATGAATCCCACACTGTGTTTGATACGGTCCAACCGCTCCTGCTCGATGGAGACGAGAAGTTTTCCATCTGAGACCACCGATACCGACCGGTCGTGCCCCAGGTTGATTCCCATGTGATACTCGCTCATGGTCTTACCTCGTGGTGCTGCCCATAGGTGCCTGATCTCCGAAATAGTCCCGCTCAACGCACGTGCAGCTGGAACCTTTTCGGGACGAACTCCCGGATGATTCCCATGAGATGAAAGCGTGCCTGCTGCCAGTTCTTACAGGGGCTGATGAGGTGCATTTTTATGCGGGTGATCATCGTTTACCGGTATTTCTCGTCCTGCCCTACCAACCGGGAGCGGCAGCCCGGTTTTCCAAACTTTCCCGCCGTTGGGCCTCCTCGGCTTGCCCGCTCGGGTCTTGAGTCACTGGCCCCCTGCAGGGTGACGCCAAAGTTGGTCCGCGCCAGACGGCACCCTCGCAGGAAATCCGGGTTCTGCGGCCTCCTGTCACCGGAAGGGGCTAGGAATACCCTCCTGCTGGACTTTTCTTATCCCCCGATGGTAACAGACAGGGGCCATGACCAGAACTTCCCGTGCCATCCTGTCGACCGTCCTCCTGGGCGGACTTGCCGGAATCTCTTCCGCAAAGAGCCCTCCCGCGGTGGAGGGGCACGAGGCCTTCATCAAGAGCCTGCGGGAAGTTCAGGAGCAAGGTGCCAGAAGCGTGAGCAAGGCCCGCACGCTCAGCCCGGTGGTCTCCCGCTTCAAGGGGTGGTTCATTGATGTCACCGAAAAAGCCAAGCCCGGCAAACTGGGCGACGTCGCCGTCGTGGAGGGCCTCTCGCTGGCCAGCGAGGCCCGGGACACCTCCGGCTGGCAGTTCGTGGAGACGGACAAGGGCTATCTTGTTCGAGCTGCCGGAGGGAAATACAAGGGCTGGGTTATCGCCCGCGATGACAGTGCCCCGACACGGCCTGAGGGACCCAATCTGACCGTCACTCCCGCCCTGCGCCTCGCCAAGTCTCCCACCGACAACTGTCACTGGAAGCTTGTTCTCACCCGACAGGGACTCGTGCTGGAAGCTGTCTCCGGGAAATACAAGGGCTGGTTCTGGGACTTCGGTGGCGGCGATCCCTCTCACAAGGAGTCGGGCCGCGAAGTTGCCATCAATGTCCTGCTTGCCGAACGAGTGGTGGCGGGATCCTATTTCGCTGTGAAGGCTGCGAATTAGCTCCCCGCCCTTCCTCTTCACTCCCTTGCTTGAGTCAAGGACCGGTGAAAGCCCTATTCACTTGTCCTGTCCCGAAAGCCGGCACAGGATGAAGCGGCCTGATCTACTGCCGCCCCTCCATGTCACACGCCTTTCTCTGGACCCTGATCGCAGTTCTGGGAACGGGAGCGGGGATCACCCGGGCGGAAAGCCCAACTCATGGAAGCCCGGACGGACAAGGCTCCCTCTGGAACACTCGGCTTTCCTCCCACCGAACCTTTCTCAAGACCGCTTTCCGCTCCACCATCGAGTCGGCGGTGCGTAAACCGATCACCACCTATCTGCTGGGCAGGGCCATGGCCCGACGCAGGGGAGCTGCCCTCCTCGAGGACAATTTTCCGGTGCGTGTTCCCCTTGCGCTCACGCTCTCAGCTCCCCCACGCCCCGGGTCACCCGCATTCGAGGCGCACCTCGACAAACTTGGTATCAGCAAGCCAATCCACGGAGAACTCTCCTACCACCTCGGCGGGCCGGCCTTCTTCAGTGCCTTCGAGAAGGAACTCGCGGCCGCCCGGCAGTCCGTCGACGTTCAGGTCTTCATCTTCGACAATGACGATGTAGGAACACGCTGCGCCAACCTTCTCCGCGCCCGCGCCGAGGAGATTCCCGTTCGCGTCCTCCTCGATGATCTCGGGAGCACTTTTGCCCACGGTCGCATTCCTTCCTCTGGGTTGCCGGCCGGGTTCGTGCAGCCACCCGACATCGGCAGCTACATGCTTAGGGACAACTCCAAGCTCGCCCTGCGTGAGACCCTCAATCCGTGGCTGGTCACCGATCACACCAAGCTCCACATCTTCGACTCCAAGACCGCCTTCCTCGGGGGCATGAATATCGGCCGCGAATCACGTCATGAGTGGCATGACCTCATGGTCAGCGTCCGCGGTCCCGTCCTGGCCGCTCTCACCCGGGACTTTGAAAGAACCTGGCACCGGGCCGGCCCGGGGGGAGACATCGCCCTGTTCAAGAGGGAAGCCCCCCTCGAGGTTGGAGACGGTCCGGGCGTGCCGCTGCGGATCCTGCGTACCGACGCCACGGAACAGCGCAGCGATATTCTTCTCGCCATGTCCCAGGCGATCCGGGGAGCAACCCAGCGAATCTGGATCGAGATGCCTTATTTCTCAGCTGACATCATTGAAAACGAACTGGAAGCAGCTGCCGCCCGTGGCGTCGACGTGCGTGTCATCCTCCCGGCCCTCGCCAACCACGGCATCATGAACGCGGGCAATTTCGTGACCGCCCGTCATCTCCTGCAGGCCGGGGCCAAGGTCTACCACTACCCGGGCATGACTCACCTCAAAGCCATGATCTGCGACGGATGGGCTACCCTCGGGTCTGCCAACCTGGACACCATCAGCCTGCGTATCAACCGGGAGCTCAATATCTCATTTTGTGATCCCGGGCTGGTCGACGAACTCGCGAAACTCGTGTTCGAGGCGGATTTTCAGGCCTCCCGACTACTTACCCCGGGAGAGACCCACCTGAAGTTCGCCCCCCTGATCGAATCCATTGCGGATCAGCTGTAGTCAGGTTATCCGCTATCCTGACTCTGGCAGACGCAACCATCCCAGACCGGGGAACATTCCCCCGCCCTGACCAATACCACTGCTCGCAAAGTGAAAAGACGCCGTTTTCTCAAGACCACGACCGCCGCTTCGGGTGCAGCGCTTCCCGCATCATCCACGGCAGCCCGGACCATCGCCCACGACGCATCCCGCAAACCCAATCTCGTCATTATTCACTGTGATGAGCTCAACTTCCGGACCCTGGGGTGTTATCGTGATACCCTGCCTCCGGAGCAGGCCTACATGTGGGGAAAAGCCAAGGGGGCTGCCTGTGACACCCCCCACATCGACCGGATCGCAAGGGAAGGAGCGCTTTGTACGAAATTTTACGCCGCAACCCCGGTCTGCTCGCCTTCCCGTTCCTCCTTCATCAGCGGGCAATACCCGCAGAACACCCCGGTGACCAATAACAACATTCACCTCGGAGACGAGGTGATCTCCTTCGCGGAATTGCTCACCCGGTCCGGATACGTGACTGGCTACGGCGGAAAGTGGCATCTGGATGGAGAGGGCAAACCCCAGTGGGCCCCCAAGCGCAAATTTGGTTTTCAGGACAACCGTTACATGTTCAACCGGGGACACTGGAAACAGCTGGAGGACACCCCGGAGGGACCACGGGTCAAGGCTCGCCGGAACGGTAAGCCGAATTACTCCGTGGCAGGCGCAGACAAGGAGTCGTTTGCCACGGACTTTCTGACCAGCAGGGCGATGGACTTTATTTCCAGTCACAGGAGCAAACCATTCTGTTACATGCTGAGCATCCCGGATCCGCATGGGCCGGATACCGTGCGCGCTCCCTATGACACAATGTTCGATGACAAGGTCGTGGAAAAGCCACGCACCTTCGATAAGGATGCCGGGCGGTCACCAACCTGGGCCAAACCCTCTCCGAAGTGTCATTACAAGATGGCTCAGTATCATGGGATGATGAAATGCATTGATGACAACGTGGGACGACTGACCAGGCATCTTGAGAAACTCGGTCTGATCGATAACACCATTCTCATCTTCACCGCTGATCATGGAGACATGCGCGGAGAGCACCACCGGCAGAACAAGGGAGTCCCCCTTGAAGCTTCAGCCAAGATCCCTTTCCTGATCCGTTATCCAAAATCCATCCCCGCCCGCCACCGCGTGGACCAGGTCCTTAATACAGTCGACTTCCTTCCCTCCATGCTGGCGTTGATGAACGTTGAGTCCTCCGGCCGGGAAGAAGGGCGAGACTGCTCCCGCATCCTGACTACCGGACGACCTCCCGAAGGGTGGCGGGACGTCACCTTCCTGCGATCCACCGGCCGGCCAGACGTCAACCGGGTAGGCTGGATCGCGGCGGTAACTCCGCGATACAAGCTGATTCTCTCCAGCTCGGAGAGCCCCTGGCTCCTCGACCTCGAGGAGGACCCCGACGAGCTGACCAATTTCATTCAAGGCCTGCGCCATCGGGAGGTCGCAAAATCCCTCGCCCTTGAGCTCATCAACTACGGCAGGAAATTCCAGGATCCCTACTGCTCCCATCCAACAGTAAAGGCTCAGCTCGCAGCCCTTGCGGGATAAGGTCCTGCCCCCCCTTCGGGGAGCCCCGGGGAAATGCTGGACACCGATCCCGCGGGCTCCCGGATCGCTGCCGTTCGAAAGGGCTGATTTTTTTACCTGCGCCCGTCTTTTTCCTTCCTAATGGGCATCTACAGGCTTATCACACTTCGCCCATCCCGACTACCCCATGAGTTCAGCCGGCGCCTCAGCAGAGGCAACCCAAGACGATGCTCTGCGTAATGTAGTGATCCGCCTCGCTGGGAATTCCCAGGATGGGATTCAATCCGTGGGCGGCATGCTTGGCCGACTCGCCGGTCGCACCGCTCAGGATGTCATGACCTACATGACCATTCCGTCCACCATCTCGGGCGGCCCATCCATTTTCCAGGTTCACCTCGGCTCCGGGGAAGTCCTCCATGCCGGGGATGAGGCAGACGTCCTGGTAGCCTTCTACCAGCACAGCTACGACAGCCACCTGCAGGCCCTCAAGGACGGTGGCATCTGCCTCTACGATTCTGAGAAGGTTGAGGAGACCAGAGACGAGCGGGGCATTCATCACATCGGTATCCCATTCACGTCGGCGACCGTGGAAGCCATCGGAGGCACCGCCAAGGACCGCGGCAAGAACATCTTCGTCCTCGGGGTGATCTGCTCCATGTTCAACCTCGACCGGGAAAAGCTCACCGGAATCATCGAGCGCCAGTTCGGCCGCAAGGGAGAAGACATCCTGCGAAACTGCATGAATGCGTTCGACGCCGGTTACGCCTTCCAGACGACCGACCTGAAGCAGTTTCACTTTGCCCCGGGGGAATCCGCCCACTCCAGACGCATCTCTTCCGACGGCAACACCATGCTCGGGCTGGGCCTCATCGCCTCCGGCGTGCGCTACGGAGCAGCCTATCCCATCACACCCTGGTCGAGCATCATGGAACTGCTGCGCCGGGAGCTCCCGAAATACGGCGGCGTCTTCGTACAGGCCGAGGATGAACTGGCCGCGGTAGCAATCTCGCTCGGGGCCTCCTACGCGGGCCACCTCGCGGTAACCGGGAGCTCGGGCCCCGGACTCTCACTCAAGGCCGAGGCACTGGGCTACGCCTGCATGGCCGAGCTTCCCCTCCTCGTCATCAACGTCCAGAGAGGAGGACCTTCCACCGGGCTGCCCACCTCGGTCGAACAGAGTGATCTCCTGCAGGCCATCTACGGATCTCATGGCGACAGCCCCCGGATTGTTCTCGCTCCCAAGGATGTAGAGGATTGCTTCTACATCACGCTTGAGGCCGCCCAGCTGGCCCGGCGCTTCAGTTGTCCGGTCATTATTCTCAGTGACCAGGCCATCGCCACCCGGATCGAGGCCTTCAAGGAACCAAACCTCGATGAGCACTGGATCGAGCCAGAACTCGACCTCAGTGAGCGGGGTGAGGATTTCAAACCCTATCCCATCGACGGTCTCACCCAGCATGCTCCCCCGGGAACTCCAATGCCCGAGGGAGGCTACCCCAAGGTAACAGGCCTAGAGCACGACGAGAAAGGCCACCCTTCCGGCAATCCGGTCAACCACCAGAAAATGACCGACAAACGCCGTGCCAAGCTGGTTCGCCTCGCTGACGAGCTTCCTCTCCCGGAGGTCTACCGGGAGGATGGCGGAGAGATTCTTCTGCTCGGCTGGGGTTCCACCTACGGCCCAATTCGCGAAGCCTGTGACCGGCTGCGGGACAAGGGCCTGGAGGCCAGCGCTACCCATATCCGCCACCTCCACCCTCTTCCCGCGGGCATCAATGACCTGATGTCCCGTTACGAACATATCTTCGTGGTGGAACTGAATGATTCCGGGGTCTACGGCTACGGCCAGCTCGCCACGATCCTGCGGGCCTCCAGCTGTAACCCGGCAATCCACTCCCTCTGTAAGACGGACGGACTAGCCTACCGAGTCAGCGAAATCGTTGACGGCATCGACAAATTCCTTTCCTGATCCCTCCACTCCATCCACCCAGACGATGTCCGACTCGAAGTCCGCCCAACCCGCAGAGAAACTTACCAAGAAGCAGCTCAAGGCCGACCACCCGACCTGGTGCCCTGCCTGCGGGGACTTCGCGGTCCTCGCCTCCTTCTTCAATGTCATCCAGAAGCTCGGACTCACCCAGACCGACTTCGTCTGTGTGGCCGGCATCGGCTGCTCAAGCCGGTTTCCCTACTTCGTGAACTCCCATGGGATCCACTTCATTCATGGCCGGGCCCTGCCCCTCGCTACCGGGATCTCCCTGAGCCGCCCCGACCAGCATGTTTTTGTCTTCGGGGGAGACGGTGACGGATTCTCGATCGGGGGAAACCATCTCAATCATGCCGCGAGGAAGAACATCAACCTTACTTACATCATCATGGACAACTTTGTCTATGGGTTGACCAAGAATCAGACCAGTCCGACGACGCCCATCGGACGCCGCTCCAAGACTGACCCCAACGGGGCCATCGACCGCCCCATCAACCCGATGATGCAACTCCTCGGCAGCGGAGCCACCTTCATCGGCCGCTCCCATGCCACGCACGTGAAGCATATGAACGAAATGTTCGAGCGGGCCGTCAATCACAAGGGCTTCTCCGTGGTCGAGGTTCTCTCCGAGTGCACCATGTTCTATCCCGGAGCCTTCGACTCGGCTATTCCGCGCAAGGGCGGGCAATTCGACCTCATCGACGAGGACGCCCACAACCTGACCAGTATCAACGAGGCCTTCGAACTGGCTCAGCTTGATTTCCCTGGGAAATTCGGGGTCTTCTACCAGAAGGAGCGCCCCTCGAAGAACGAGCTTGAGCAGAAATGGATCGACGAGGTTCAGGCCAAGACAAGCGACCTCTCTCCCCAGGACCTGATGCGGCAGAGTTTCGCCGCCATGCACTGATCCACCAGCGCACCACGCCCCCTCATCCTTGAGCAACTCGGGACGGAGCTTTCAGTCCCGAACGTCCCGCAAACTCTCATCATCCCGCGGCACCATGAACTCATTCCTCCTCATCCTGGCTTTCTCCCTCTCCTGCTTTTTCGTTCCGCATGCCCTCGCCGACGATCACGAGGACGAGGACGAGCACCATCTTCATCGCCGCACAAACTCCGAAGTAGCCGATTTTATCGAGGAACACTTGCCGGAAGCCCTCGAAATCCTACACCAAGCCGAGGAGGAAGAGGACGAAGAGGGCGTGGACGAATTCTGGAGGGAAGCCCACGGTTTTGTCGGAGCCTTTTACCTTGCTCGCGAGGAACTCGGCGACAAGGCCGCCCGGGCCTATCTTGGAATGCGCCAGACCGAACTCGCTGCAGACCGGCTCGCTGATGCCTTTCATCACGAACAGCAGGAGGACAACCGGGAAAATATCGAAAGGGATCTTCACAAGGTCATCAGCGAACACCTCGAATTCCGTCTCCTCTTCCAGTCTGCCGAACTGGATCGTGCCCGCAAGGAACTGGAGCACGCCGCCCGCGAGCTGGAGGAGTTTGCCGAAAGTCGGGAGGACCTTGTCCGTGAGGAAGTCGAGCAACGCCTCCACGGCGACGAGGAAGACGAGGAAGACGAGTGACGCCGGCCTGGCTTTCCAGCGGCTTCTCTCCCAACGCCAGGCCCCGCCCTGCAGACTCGGCAGGCCCTCTTCCTGCAATCTTGCGGCCCCTTGTGGCCGTGCCTATTCTCATCCCCGATGACCCGGCGTCTGCTCTCTCTCCTCGCTCTCGTCACGCCTCTCCTCCAGCCGATCTCGGCCCAGGACCGACCGCACGCCGAGCTCCTCTCGTCCTATGGGACCTACGGAGATAATGGCCTGCCCTTCTTTGGACAAACTCTCGATGCGCGGCACCTGGGTGAAGACTGGCCCGCTGACAATCTCACCCCCCGCGGGCTGATCCTCCACCTCGGCGACGGGATTCACGGCTGCTTTGACCTCGACCTGCTCCGTATTGCCCTGGTCTGGCGGGAACGGGGACCTGGAGATTATCTCTCCATGAACGGCATGGCCCCGGGTTCCTACCGCCAGCCTCACCGCAAGGCCCCGGCCGGACAAAACAAACTCCCCAGGCCAATCGGCACTCCTCTCTTTGCCAACGGCCTGCATTCTGGTGCCGCCCCGGGGCCTGACCCAGTGTTCCGTGATCCCCGGACTCCGTCCATCGATGAGGGTGAAACAAGCCTCGGCCCCCTCCCTCCCGCGACCGGGCGCTGGCTTGGCCTGCACCTCGGGCAGGACGGTCCCGTGCTCGATTACGAGATTGCCGGAGTCAGGATTACAGAACGCTGGCACCTCTCCCGGAACCCGGAGGGACAGCCGAGCGCCTTTCTCCGGACGCTCCGGGTCGCGCCTCATCAGCACCCCCTCACCTTCTCTCTCCACCCCCGCCCATCGACACTCATTCCGCCTTCGAAGGTTACGAGGACATGGACCTTCCGCTACACACTCGGGAAGGCGGAAGCCCCACTGGCAGAGCCGAGCCGCCCGCAACCCCGCCAGCTGCCCGCCCCTCCACCGCGCATCTGGGAGGGCTCCGTCAGGATAAAGGCTCAGCCACAAGCCTCCTCCAGCGCTCCCTTCGTCCGCGAGGACCTCTCGCTCCCGCTCCCCAACCCCTGGAAGCGCAACGTCCGGCCTTCCGACTTCGATTTTTTTCCTGATGGGCGGTTTGCAATGGTCACCTTCGATGGCGATGTGTGGATTTGCGATGATCTCACAGGACGGCAGGGACCTCTTACCTGGAGGCGCTTTGCGGGCGGCCTGCACGAGCCCATGGGCCTGCGGGTCGTGGAGAACCAGATTGTGGTCTTTGACCGCAACGGCCTGGTGCGCCTCCACGACCGGGATGGAAACGGGGAGGCCGACTACTACGAAAACCTCTGCAACCTCCCGGCACAGACTGCTGAGACCCGGGAATTCGCGATGAGTTTTGAGAAGAAACCCGGGGGAGGGTTCTACCTCGCCAAGGGAGGTCAGGTGCATGGACCCCGGGGCAAGTTGAATGGCACAATCGTGGAAATTTCTGCCGACGGAAAGAGCGTGCAGACCATCGCAACCGGACTACGCCAGCCCTTTCTCGGGGTCGACCCGGTGAGCGGAACCCTCACTGCCAGCGACCAGCAGGGCCACTGGGTGCCCGCCACCCCCATCCACACAATCACCCCTGGTTCCTACTACGGGTTTCAACCAGTCCGGCTCGGGCCCGGGGCCAACGACGGCCGGACCATCACCGAGCCTCCCCTGTGGATTCCCCACTTCGTCAATCAGTCAGGAGCACGGCAGGTCTGGATCCGCAACGCGAAGATGGGTGCCCTCAATGACTGCCTCGTCCACATCGGCTACAATCAGCCGGCCCTCTTCAGGGTCTACCTGGACAAAACGGGCGAGCAGGGCGCAGTTGCCCCGTTGCTCGAGGACTTTCCAACCGGATTGCTGGTCGGACGGGTCAACCCTGCTGACGGGCTTCTTTACACCGGCGGGCTCAATCTGTGGGGCAGCACCGGGAAGCAGGTTCAGGGGCTCTACCGCATCCGGCCCACCGGGAAGCCCTCTTACCTTCCGGCAACCATCCGTGCCTACCGGGAAGGCGTCGTGCTCAGGTTCGATCAACCCCTCGATCACGATCATGCCACCACCATTGCTCACTACACCGTCGACCGCTGGAACTACCGGCGCACCCCGAAGTATGGATCGGGCCACTTCAAACCCGATGGCGCTCCCGGACAGGAACCACTCGCTGTTTCCTGCCTCTACATCTCCGAGGATCACCAGTCGGTGTTCCTTGGTATTCCGGGAATGAAACCCGTCCATACTCTCCGCATCACCTTCCGTCCCGTCCCCGAAGTATCACAGACCGTCTGCCTGAGCATGAAGGCCCTTGCTCCTGTCCAGTTGACCGAACTGGGTTTTGAAGAAACCGTGGTGGATCTCACCCCCGGCGCATCCCTGGCCGGCGCACCCCGCCTTCCTCCCAGCGCCGGGCGGGGACGACAGATCGCCGCCCGCTACGGCTGCCTGGCCTGCCACAGCACGGACTCCCGAACCAAGGTCACCGAGGAGCCCAGTCTCGTGGTTGGCCCCAGCTGGAAGGGGCTCTTCGGATCGGAGCGCACCTTCACCGATGGCTCTGCCGGGAAAGCCGACAGCGCCTACCTCAGGGAGTCCATTCTCCACCCGGCAAAGCGCGTCACACGCGGCTTCGAGACCAAAGGCACCGGGGTGGGCATGCCGTCCTACCTCGGCGTGCTCAACGACGGGCAGATCGACTCTCTCGTTCTCTATCTCAGGTCCCTGCGGTAATGTGGCTCGACCGTTCGCGGCGAGACCGTATACATCTCCCCACAGCGCCCGTGAGCGAACCGCCCCGCCCATGTCCCTAGTCCAGGCCTTCCAGCTTCATCCCGACGACAATGTCGTTGTGGCCGGTGGCGTTTTCGAACCCGGTGAAGAGGTCCCCGGCTGCCCCGTACGTCCCAAAAGCAGGATCCAGAGTGGCCACAAGATGGCGGTCAACCCCATTCCCCGGGGAACCAGTGTCCTCAAGTTTGGCCAGATCATCGGGCAGGCTACCGACGATATCGGGACCGGAGAGCACGTCCACGAGCACAACCTGGGCATGTCGGACTATGGCGGTGATTACGCGTTTTCGGAGGACACGCGCGAAACCAAGCTCGTCCCCCCGGACCAGCGGCTCACCTTCCCGGGCTTCCGGCGTGGTGATGGTAAGGTCGGCACCCGCAATTACGTGGGCATCCTCACTTCCGTGAATTGCTCCGCCACCGTGGCATCCCTCATTGCTCGTGAAGTCGAGAAGCGGACCATCCTCGAACAGTTTCCCAATGTCGACGGGATCGTGGCCCTTACCCATGGGGCGGGCTGCGCGGTGAGCACAGCCAACGAAGGGTTCCGCATGCTCCAACGGGCAATCTGGGGTCATGCCCGCCATCCCAACTTCGGCGCGGTCATGATGATCGGCCTCGGCTGTGAAGCGAACCAGATTCCCCTCATGGTCGAGCACTTCGGCAGACCGCCGGAGGGCAGCCTGCACATGGAAACCATCCAGCACAACGGCGGCACCCGTAAAACGATCGAAGCCTGCCTCGAACGCCTTCACGGTGACATCCTGCCCCGTGCCAACCGGGCCCGTCGCGAGCCGGTCCCGGTCAGTGAGATCTGTGTGGCCCTGCAGTGCGGCGGCTCTGACGGCCTCTCCGGCATCACCGCCAATCCGGCCCTCGGACTGGCCGTGGACAAGCTGATCGCCCAGGGCGGATCTGCGATCCTCGCCGAAACCCCCGAGGTCTACGGGGCCGAGCACCTTCTCACCCGACGTGCCGCAACCCGGGAAGTGGGGGAACAGCTCACCTCGCTCATTCGCTGGTGGGAGGACTACGTCGCCAAAAGGGACGGCGAGATCAACAACAACCCGGCACCGGGCAACAAGCTCGGCGGCCTGACAACCATCCTCGAGAAATCCCTCGGGGCCATCAGCAAGGGGGGCACCACCAACCTGCAGTCCGTCCTCAGGTATGCCGAACCCGTGCAGGGGCCTGGCCTCCACTTCATGGACAGCCCCGGCTACGACCCCATGTCCATCACCGGGGAGGTCGCTTCCGGCGCCAACCTCGTCTGCTTCACCACCGGCCGGGGATCGGTCTACGGCAACAAGCCCTGCCCGTCCCTCAAGATCGCAAGCAATTCACCGCTGTTCCAGCGGATGGAAGAAGACATGGACCTCAATGCCGGCACGATCGCGGAGGGTACCGAGAGTCACGAGGAGGTCGCCAATCGCATCCTTGCCCGTATCATCGAAGTGGCCGGCGGCTCACCGACCAAGTCGGAAGCGCAGGGCTTTGGCGACCACGAGTTCGTTCCCTGGAGCACCTCGGTGATCACCTGAAGAGGCCCCGTCCAAAAGAGACATTCAGGCTTCCAGGCCTTGCTGGTTTTCCTACCCTTGGCCCCATGTCCAACTACTCCCTCTCGGGCCATGTCGCACTTGTCACCGGCAGCAGCAAGGGCCTTGGGGCCTCCATCGTGCGCAACCTCGCGGCCGCTGGGGCCTCCGTGGTCGTCAACGCCTTCAACAACGTCCAGCGGGCCCAGGGGATCGCCGATGAAATCACCGAAGGAGGAGGGCAGGCCATCGCCGTCGGGGCCGATGTCACAAACCCGGATGAAATCGCCGCCCTTGTGGAGGAAACCTCCCGCAAGCTGGGACCCATCGATATTGTCGTTCCTAACGCCACCGGTCCCCAGCCTCTCAAGCCGATTGAGGAATATGACGAGGCCTTCTACCAGGAGATGTACGAGTTCTTCGTGAAGAGCCCCTTCCTCCTCGCCCAGGCTACCCTGCCCGGTATGAAGGAAAAGAAGTGGGGCCGGATCGTGAACATCATCAGCGAGGTCTTCTCCAGCTCGGTCCCCAACTTCTCCGCCTATGTTGCGGCCAAGGGAGGGCAGATCGGGTGGTCCCGTTCCATGGCACGGGAACTCGCCTCCTTCGGCATCACCGTCAACATGGTGGGTCCCGGCTGGATCCCGGTCGAACGCCACGCCGACGATCCCCAGGAAGACAAGGATGCCTATCTGGCCCAGATTCCGATGGGCCGCTGGGGGGTGCCGGAAGACATCTCCCACGCCGTCCGCTTCTTCGCCTCTGAGGAAGCTTCCTTTGTCACGGGGCAGACCCTCTATGTGAATGGCGGCATGACTCCCTGGTAGACCAACGGGGCATCGGCGCTTCCGCAGACCCTCCTAGGCCTCACTCCCTGCCGGATCAGGAGAATCCCCCGGCGGTCCGGTCCCACCTCCTCCTGCCATCCGTTTCTCGTTCACGCGCCGGAACAATTCGTCCGCGATCACACCCGCGAGAATAAAAATCCCAATCACGGTGAACTTGGACTTCTCCTCTACTCCAAGGAAAAACACCGCCTTCTCGGCCACCTGAACAAGGGCTGCTCCACAGATCACTCCGAAGATCGCACCCTCTCCCCCCCGCAGGCTGCATCCACCCAGCACGGCACCAGCAATGGCGTAGAGTTCATAAAAGTTACCGAAGGACGAGGGAGTCGCCCCATTGGTATCGAGCACGAAAAGCATCCCGGCAAAGCCCCCCAGAAGGGAGCAGATCATGTAGGCCGCAATTTTCACCCTGTCGGTCTTGATCCCGCTGAATTTCGCCGCCTCCTCGTTGTGCCCAACCGCCAGCAGATAACGACCGAAGACGGTCTTGTTGAGAACGACAGCTGCGATCACCCCAATGATGATCAGGACCACGAAGGACATGGGGATGAAATCAAAGAGCTTGTCCTTCACGAGGGCGTTCTTGAGCCCACTGAAGTCCCCTCCAAAGCCCTGCGTCTGGTCATTGCCGGCCGCCCGTGCAAGCCCCCGGTAGATGAACAATCCGCAGAGAGTCACGAGGAAGGGCTGGAGACCGAGCTTGGTCACCAGAACACCGTGAAAAAGTCCTATTCCAAGGGAAATCAGAAGGACCAACCCGAAGGCAAGCGGCACCGGGAGAGGCTCCGAAAAGAAAATATCACCCTTGAGGAGCATGGGCAGCATGACCCCTGACAGAGCGATCAGGGAACCGATTGAAAGGTCAATACCCCCCGTAATGATCACGAAAGCAACCCCGATCGAGATGATCCCATAAAGACCAATCCATCGCATGGTGTTGGTCAGGGTCGCGGGATCGCGGAAAGACGGCTGCAGCAGGCTCGTCACTGTGAAGAGGAGAGCCAGCAATCCGAAGATCACCAGGAGCTTCGGGTTTTCCTTCAGGGTATTCTTCAAAGACAGCATCTTATTCTCCTCCGGTAGCTAGTTGCATGATTCCTTCTTCTGAAAAATGCGGATCATCCCGGGCGACCTGACCCGCAATCCGGCCCTCGTGCATCACGATGACCCGGTCCGAGATCCGGAGCACTTCCTCCAGTTCACTCGAAATGGCAAGAACCGCGGCGCCCTCCGCCGTCATCTGGTCGATGACCTCGTAGATTTCGCTCTTGGAACCCACATCGATGCCGCGGGTCGGCTCGTCCAGAAGGAAGATTTTCGGCCGAAGGGGCATCCACTTAGCGAGGACAACCTTCTGCTGGTTGCCCCCCGAAAGCATGGAAACCTGCTGCCTCGTGTCAGGAGTCCGGATGCGTAGGGACTCCCGGGCTTCCTCCGCCTGCCGGTCAATCTGGTCATCCCTGACCAGACCAGCCGTCTGCCAGCGATCCATTCCGACCATCGCCACATTATCCCTGATCGCAAGGTTCAGGATCGCCCCCTGTGCCTTGCGATCCTCGGGCACCAGGGCCATTCCCGCGCGAATGGCATCCCGCGGGTGCTTGATGGACACCTCTTCACCCTTCACCCGAACCTCGCCACCAAGCGAACGGTCTATTCCAAATAAAGCCCTCGCTACCTCCGTGCGTCCCGCTCCAACCAAGCCTGCCATTCCAACTACCTCGCCCGCCCGCAACTCGAAGTTGATCGGCACATCCGGAAACCGAGTGACCCTGAGCCCGCGCACCTCCAGCAGGGTCTCCCCACACTCCCCGACGGTTTTCTCGTGCGCCACCAGCTCCCGGCCCACCATGAGCGAAACAATACGGTCACGGTTGATCTCCTCCCTCCCCAGCTCCCCACTGTTCCTGCCATCCTTCAGGACGATAACCCGGTCCGCTATCTCCTCCACCTCTGCCATCCGGTGAGAGATGAAGACGATACACA
>CAWWCX010000008.1:0-26644 GCA_963935445.1 uncultured Roseibacillus sp. | reverse complement strand
GGCACAGGATCTGCCAAGGAGAATCCCCGCCAAGGCGTGCCTTGGTGGTTCACTTTCAACAAACCTCAAGAAAACAAAGGCTACAAGCCGGAGAATTTTAACGGAAAGGATCGGAGCAGATGGCAAAGATACTCGGAATCGACTTAGGGACAACGAACTCGTGCATGGCCGTGATGGAGGCCGGTGAGCCGGTTGTTCTGGAAAACTCGGAAGGGGCTCGCACGACACCCTCGGTGGTGGCCTTCGCGAAGGGTGGAGAGCGGCTGGTTGGCCAGGCCGCCAAGCGGCAGGCGGTTACCAACCCCAAGAACACGATTTTCTCGGCCAAGCGCCTGATCGGACGCAAGTATGCTGAGCTCACGGAGGAGGACAAGAAGCTGCCTTATGTCATCGTGGAAGCCCCCAACGGCGATGCCCACATCGAGGTCGAAGTAGACGGGGAGAAGAAGACGTATTCCCCGCAAGAGCTTTCAGCCATGGTCCTGGCCAAGATGAAGTCTGATGCGGAGTCCAAGCTCGGGGAAGCGATTGAGGAGGCCGTTATCACGGTGCCCGCCTACTTTAATGACTCCCAGCGCAATGCCACCAAGGCTGCGGGCGAAATCGCGGGACTGAAGGTGCGGCGAATCATCAACGAGCCCACTGCGGCTTCGCTCGCCTATGGATTAGACAAGAAAAGCGACGAAAAGATCGCAGTCTACGACCTTGGGGGAGGAACCTTCGATATATCGGTTCTCGACATCGGGGACGGAGTTTTCGAGGTGATGGCTACCGATGGTGATACCCAGCTTGGCGGTGATGACTGGGATAGTGCGATCATCGACTGGGTGGTTGCTGACTTTAAGACGAAGGAGGGAATTGACCTTGGTGCACAACCTGACGCCCTGCAGCGGATCAAGGAGGAAGCGGAGAAGGCCAAGATCGCCCTCAGCTCGTCCAGCTCCTACGAGATCAATCTCCCCTTCGTGACTGCAGATCAGACCGGGCCCAAGCACATTCAGGTGGAAATCTCCCGTGCGAAACTGGAGCAACTGACGGAGCACCTGCTCAACCGGACCAGACAACCGGTGCTGGACTGCCTCCAGGAAGCAGGCGTTTCGGCCAGCGAAATCGATGAGCTGGTCCTTGTCGGCGGCATGACCCGCATGCCGAAGGTTCAGGAAGTGGCCAATGAGCTGGCCGGGAAGGAGCCGCACAAGGGAGTCAATCCCGACGAGGTCGTGGCGATCGGTGCGGGCATTCAGGGCGGCGTGCTGCAGGGTGACGTCAAGGACGTGGTCCTGCTCGACGTGACACCGCTCACTCTCGCGATCGAGACCGAGGGGAGTCGTGCAACCGCGATGATTGAGCGCAACACGACAATTCCGGTGAAGAAATCGCAGATTTTCTCAACGGCTGCTGACAATCAGCCCGAAGTTACCATCCGTGTGTGCCAGGGGGAGCGACCGATGTTCTCTGACAATAAGATCCTCGGGACTTTCAACCTGGAGGGAATCGAGTCCGCCCCGCGCGGTATGCCGCAGATCGAGGTGACTTTCGATATCGACTCGAACGGAATCCTGCACGTCACAGCGACGGACAAGAAGAACAACAACGAGAAGAAGATCTCGATCGAGGGATCGAGTGGGCTGAGTGACGACGAGATCGAAAAGGCCAAGCGCGAGGCGGAGGAGCACTCCGAGGAGGACAAGAAGCGTGCTGAGGAAATCGACGAGAAGAACAAGGCCGAAAACCTGGTTTATCAGGTCGAAAAACAGCTCGAGGAGATAGGGGACGAGGCTCCCGCTGAACTCAAGAGCACCCTGGAGGCCCGGATCGAGGCGGTCCGCGAGGCTCTCAAGGCCGACGATATCGAGAAGATCCGGACTTCGGTGGAGGATCTCGAGAAAACGATGGGCGAGCTCATGGCTGCAGCCCAGCAGGCTGCGGGGGCTGCCGGAATGGACCCCGCTGCCGCCGCTGCCGCCGCTGCTGCGGCAGGAGGGGGCGCGGCGCCCGCGGAGGAAGCCCCGGAAGAGCCCCGTGAGGCCAAAGGCAAGGTCGTCGATGCGGAAGTCGTTGACGCGGACAAGTAATCTGTCAGTTTCCCGCCCCGCCCTTCTCCGGAAGGCGGGGCGGCTCCTCAACCAAGAGAACCAACACAACACCAGAAACAACACGAAACCACTACCGAACCATGGCTAGTATCAAACCACTCGGTCAGCGTGTGCTCGTGAAGCGCCTCGATGCTGAAGAAGTCAGCGCCGGCGGCATTGTGCTTCCCGACACCGCACAGGAGAAGCCGCAGGAAGCCGAAGTCGTCGCACTTGGCACCGGCGGAAAGGACGAAAACGGCAACGACATCACCTTCAGCGTCGAGGAGGGCAGCAAGGTCCTCATCTCGAAGTATGGTGGGACCGATGTCAAAGTGAACGGCGAAGATCTCCTCATCATCAATGAGGGCGACATCCTCGGCGTAATCTCCGAGTAATCGCACATTCTAAACATAAACACGACACACGAACATGTCTGCCAAGCAACTGAAGTTTGACGAATCCGCCCGGCACGCGCTCCTGCGCGGGGTGGAAAAACTGGCCTCCGCGGTGAAAGCCACCCTGGGACCGGCCGGACGCAACGTGATTCTCGACAAGAAGTTCGGCTCCCCCACGATCACCAAGGACGGTGTTTCCGTGGCCAAGGAGATCGAGCTTGAGGATCCGTATGAAAACATGGGCGCCCAGCTCATCCGGGAGGTCTCGAGCAAGACCTCGGACGTCGCCGGAGACGGCACCACCACCGCAACCGTGCTGGCCGAGGCCATCTACAAGGAAGGTCTCCGCAACGTGACAGCGGGTGCTAACCCGATCAGCCTCCAGCGTGGAATCCTCAAGGCCTCCGAGGCCATCGTGGCCGAACTGGCCTCGATCTCGAAGGAGGTCTCCGACAGCAAGGAGATCGCGCAGGTTGCCACCGTCTCCGCCAACTGGGACGAGGAGATCGGCAACATCATCGCCGAGTCCATGGACAAGGTCGGCAAGGATGGCACCATCACGGTGGAAGAAGCCAAGGGCATCGAGACCACCCTCGACGTGGTGGAGGGTATGCAGTTCGACAAGGGTTACCTCTCTCCCTACTTCGTGACTGACGCGGAGAGCATGGAGGCTTCCCTCGACAGCGCCTACATCCTCATCCACGAGAAGAAGATCTCCAATCTCAAGGACATGCTTCCGCTTCTCGAGAAGGTTGCCAAGACCAGCCGTCCGCTCCTCATCATTGCAGAGGACGTGGAGGGAGAGGCGCTGGCCACTCTCGTGGTCAACAAGCTCCGTGGCACCCTCAACATCGCGGCCGTGAAAGCTCCCGGCTTTGGTGACCGCCGCAAGGCCATGCTGGAGGACATCGCGATCCTGACCGGTGGCCGCTGCATCACCGAGGACCTCGGCATCAAGCTTGAGAACATCGAGCTGACTGACCTGGGCGAAGCCAAGAGCATCAAGATCGGCAAGGAAGACACCACCATCGTGGAAGGTGGCGGTGGCAGCGATGCCATCAGTGGTCGGGTAGGCCAGATCCGCAAGCAGATTGAGGAGACCACCTCCGACTACGATCGTGAGAAGCTCCAGGAGCGCCTTGCCAAGCTGGCCGGCGGTGTGGCAGTCATCAATGTTGGTGCTGCGACCGAGACCGAGATGAAGGAGAAGAAGGCGCGCGTGGAGGATGCCCTGCATGCGACCCGCGCGGCCGTGGAGGAAGGAATCGTCCCCGGAGGTGGCACCGCCCTCATCCGGGCCCAGTCGGCCCTCGATAGTGTCGAGTTGGAAGGTGACGAAGCGACCGGCGTTCTCCTCGTGCGTAGCGCGGTGGAGGCTCCTCTCCGCCAGCTCAGTGCGAATGCGGGCCGCGAAGGCGCTCTCATTGTCGAGCACGTCAAGAATTCCGATGGCAGCGTCGGTTACGACGTGGCCAAGGACGACTATGTCGATCTCATCGCCCAGGGTGTGGTGGATCCGACCAAGGTGACCCGGAGTGCATTGCAGAATGCCGCTTCGATCGCCGGTCTCCTTCTCACCACGGAGTGTGTCATCACCGAGCTTCCCGAGGAGGAAGCAGCTCCCGAGCCGCATAGCCATGATCACGGCGGCGGCATGGGATTCTAGAAGACGGGAACTTTTCAGTTTCAAGACGATCAAAGCCGGGCGGGAAACCGTCCGGCTTTTTTCATGGGAAGGATCGCGTGGGTCGCGTTGGAGGCCCGGGCAGGGACTCTCCGGTCGTCACTTCCAAGAGAAGACATTGTCGGCATTGTCCTCATGCCGGGCCTCGGGATTGGTTTTTCCATCCGGGCCAGCTGACCAGGCAATCGCCTTGCGACCGAACAGTCGCTTGGCCCGGTCGAAGGGGTCTGCAATCTCATCGTCAAAGTCTGAATCGAAGAGCAGGTGGTATTCGTTGCCCCACGGGTCGAGGAGGCGGACGGAACGCTGGCCGTCTTTTCCGGCCTCCCAGCTGAGGCCGCCCTTACCGTCGACTGCCTCGGGGCCCTGGAAGTAGCGCTCCTGCCTGGGGTTGCCGTCCTTGTCCATGCCGGTCAGCACCCCCATCAGCTCAGTGCCGGTGGTCATGTGCATGTCATTCTCAGGGTCCTCCACCGATGGAAGGCTGGCGTGGTCATCGTGATACGCATGTATGGCGATCACGAGGCTGTTGGTCTCCACGCGGGCCTGTGCAATCTGGGCCTTGCGGATCCCGGCCTGTCCACGAATGAATTTGAGCGCCTCGCAGGAATTCAGGGCGAGGCATGAGCCTGCGAAAAAGCTGGCCGAAGCCAGCTTGTGGAGCAGGGCCGTGGACATCAGGAAGTGTCCTAGTTCTTACCCCGCCAGGAGTAGACGTTGTCGCGATTCTTGTCCGCGGTAGCCTGGCCGGTGGTGTATTGACCATCCTTTCCGGTGCTCCAGGCAATGGCCTTGCGACCGAAGAGGGGTTTGTTTGCATCGAAGGGATCGACGATTTCCTCGTCGAAGTCGACATCCATGAGAAGGTAGTAATGGCGGTTGTTGGCGGCAGTCCCGGTCTTCCGCCAGGCGTCAAAGAGCTCCACCGAGCGACCGGTGAAGAACAATCCACCATAAGCTCCTTCCTGGGTCTTGCCCTTGGCATCCTTTCCCTGGAAGTAGCGCTCCTCCTTGGGGTTGCTGTCCGTGTCGAAACCATACAGCTGGTCCATGAGTTCGTTGGTCGTCGGAACGCCCGGGGCCTGGGCGGCCTCCGGGGCCTCGGGAAGGTAGTTGTTGTCGTCGTAGAAGGCCTGCACGGCCTGCACGAGGTTGGTGCAGTCGTTGGTGGCCACGGTCTTCTTGGCCTGATTCATCACGGCGCCGCCGGCTCCGAAGCCAAGGGCCGCAAGAATCGCAATAATGGCGATTACGACGAGCAGTTCGATGAGGGTGAAACCGCCGCGGCGGGAGGGAGAGGAGGTCATCTTCATAGCTGATAGGGGATAAGCGAAATGTAGTGTGCGGAAGTTGGCAGATGGCAGGGCTTTGGCAACCCCCGCCTTATGGGCATTACATTGTCAATACCACGTTGAATCCAGTCAATAGTGGATGCAACTCAATTTTTGGATGCCTTCCGCATTGCTGAGAGGGCGGGGACTCTCCAGAGTCCGGCCATGGCACAGGCCGGGGGTGTGAGGGAAAGGGTCTTGGAGCTTATGCGGCGGCCGGACTACCGGCCGCGGAACAAGGGGGAATTGGCGCGTGACCTTGAGCTCCCCTCCGATAGTCGGTCCGAACTGCGCTCGGTCCTGGCATCCCTGGAGCGGGAGGGCGTCCTGGTGCGGCGGAAGAAAGCGCGTTATCAGTTGCGTGAACGGGAGGGCAACCTTCTTTCGGGTGTCATTCGGTTCCAGCGCAGGGGAAATGCATGGTTTTATCCGGATTTGCGAGATGCCTCCAACCTTGCCACGGGGGTTGATCTTGAGCGATTCCGCCGGTTTTACGTGGGGGCACGTAAGACCTCGGTTGCTTTGGATGGTGATCAGGTAGCCCTGCGTATTGAGCGACTTGGACCACCGGTATGGTGGAAGCACGCCAAGCACAAGCGCGCCGCGATGGAGTTGCCCGGGGCGGAGGACCAGGCCACGGGACGGGTGGAGCGGATCCTGAAGCGCCGGAGCGGAGTCGTGGTGGGCACGCTGATGGACAGGCAGGGCTTTGTATACGTTCAGCCGGATGACGAGAGCCTTCCCCGGAGTATCGAACTTGAGGACGCCGCTGGCGGGAAGTCCGGGCAGAAAGTGGCCGTGCGTTTGCTGGACTGGGACAGCCGGCAGGTGGCACCGCGGGGAGAGATTACCGAGGTGCTGGGCTGGCCCGACGAACCGGGCGTGGACATCCGCGGGATTATCCACCGGCATGGGTTGCGGGTCGCGTTTGCCGAGGCAGTCCTCGAGGAGGCCAAGGCTGTTCCCAGCTCCGTGCGGCCGGTGGACCTGGAGGGAAGGAAAGACTGGCGGGATGAACTGGTGATCACGATAGACCCCGTGGACGCACGCGATTTCGACGATGCGATCTGGGTGAGGGAGCGTGAGCGCGGCTGGGAATTGGCAGTCCACATAGCGGATGTTGCTCACTATGTGAAACCAGACACCGCTCTTGATCGCGAAGCTCGGGACCGGGGGAATTCAACCTACCTGGTTGACCGGGTCCTGCCCATGCTCCCCGAGGCACTGAGCAACGGGATCTGCTCGCTGGTCCCGGCTGAGGATCGTCTCACCCGTTGCGTTGTGATGTGGTTCGACAAGGACGGTAAAATGATCCATGCACGGTTTGAGAAGGCGGTTATCCGTTCCAAGCTCCGGCTCACCTACGAGGAGGCTCAGGATATGCTGGAAGGCAAGACCGGGGTAATTGACCCGCTGCGCTCCGAAGTCGCAGGAGTGCTCACGGAGTGCTGGAAACTTGCCAAGATCATGCGCCAGCGGCGATTCGCGCAGGGCGCTTTGGATCTTGATTTTCCGGAAGTCAGGATGGAGCTGGATAACTTTGGCCGCCCGACGGGATATCGGCGCGAGGACTATAACGAGAGCCATCAACTCATCGAGGAGTTCATGCTCGCGGCCAATGAGGGAGTCGCCCGGGCCATCAAGAACGCGGAGAGGCCCGGCATCTACCGCGTTCATGAGGAGCCGGACCATGACAAGCTGTTCGAGTTCGCGGAACTGGCGCGAGCACACGGCTACGAACCGGGGGATCTAGTCAACAAGAAGCACATCCAGAAGTTGTTGCGTGAGTGCCGGGGCAGGCCTGAGGAGCACGCCATCAAGGTGGGCCTGCTCAAGAGCCTGAAGCGGGCGAGCTACCGAGAGGAACCGCTCGGGCACTATGGCCTTTCCAAGACGGATTATTGTCACTTCACAAGTCCGATCCGTCGCTATGCGGATCTCATCATGCACCGGGCGCTGGAGCCGCTTCTCGAGAATCCGCCACAGGAAACGGCGCGTTTGCCGATCCGGGCGCACTGCGCGGAAATCTCGGATCATATTTCAACGACCGAGCGGATCAGTGCCAGCGCGGAGGATGAGTCGCACCGGGTAAAGATGCTGGAGTGGCTGCACCGCAGTGCGCTCGAGGAGTCCCCCCCGGTCTTTGAGGGGGTCATTACCGATGTCCGCAAGGTCGGCCTCATGGTGGAGGCGCTCGATATTCTGCAGCGTGGTCTCGTCAAGCGGGATGAGTTTCCCCCGGGGGACTGGAGATTGGAAGGGCACCGGATGAGGTATGCCACGATGGGGGGCGAGGAGCTCGTGCTGGGCCAGGCCGTCTTTGTCCGTGTTGCACGGGTCAACATGGAGCGCCAGCTCGTCGATTTTTTCCTGGTCGGGGAATAAGGCCGGCTCGAGTGAGAGGCAGGTTGCGTCTTGCGCGAGAGGTGATGAGTTGAACAAGAGTCCAGCGCAGGGAAAACGGTAAGCCGGATGGCTGAAATGAGGGCGACCTCGAAACTGACAACCGCGGTCACGATTGCCGGGATGGGATTGGCTGGATCCGCGGACAAGGAGGCAGAGAACGCCAAGGGCAAGCCCGTCAGGAAAGCGAAGGGAGAAGGGCTGAAGCTCGCTGACAAGAGCAAGGACGGAAAGATCCCTCCCGATAAGTTGCAGGGCTGGGGGGCAGCGGAGACCGAGCCGGGTGCGCGTTGCTTCGGCTCCGTTAACTGGATCAAGGCCGCGGGGGGACGAGGCCTTTTTGCTGTTGGTGGGTTGTCGCCCCGGGCTGGGAGGCAGAGAAGAGAGCGGGACCCAAAAGTTCTTTTCCTGTTCCCGGGAAGAAGCCATATCTGGCTCGTCATGAAACGCATACTGCTGCTTGCGGCGGCCTTTACCTTGCCGGGCACCCTGCTGGCTCATCCCCATGAGGGGACGGCTACCCAGGGCGAAGTTCTCACTGTTGCGGTTGCGACCGGATCCGGTGATCATACCTATGAAAACGTGCCCTGGTGGGGGACCGCCGAAAACAAGGGCGTGGGAAGCACCAATGGGGGGGTCGCCCTGGACAAGTCCGGGAAGATCTACTTCAGCACGGACACCCCGAACGGAATCCTGATTTACAATGCAGAGGGTCAGCAGCTGGGCAAGATGGGGCCGAGCAACATTCACGATCTCTTTATTCGGGAAGAGGGCGGAAAGGAATTTATCTGGGCTTCCCACACGGCTGGAAAGCGGTTGGTGAAAATGACCCTCAAGGGTAAAGAGGTTTTCCAGATTCCCAACGAAAAGACTGTTGAGGTGAAAGGAGGCTGGGGGGGAGTAACCGCAGCGGATATTGCTCCTGATGGATCAATTTTTGTGGCTCTTGGTTATGGCTCGAACTTCATCCACAAATTTGATGGAGAAGGAAAATGGATCAAGACCTTTGCTGGTCGGGGCAAGGGCGATGGTCAGTGCAATACCGCCCACGGGATGGCCTTGGATCACCGGTTCTCTCCCCCTCGCATTCTGGTAGCAGACCGGGAGAACGGCCGCCTGACCCACTGGGACCTGGATGGGAACTGGATCGGTATTGTTGCTGAAGGATTACGCCGGCCCACTGACCTGGCTTTTCGAGGGGATGTCGTGGCGGTGACCGAGCTTGCGGGCGGGGTCAAGATCCTGGACAAGGCCGGGAAGGTGATTGCCCTGCTCGGAGAGAATCCGAATCCGAAGCAACGTGGACAGAATGGCGTGGCTCCGAACCAGGCGAGGCCTGCCCACTTTACGGCTCCCCACGGGCTGGCTTATGATCCGTCTGGAAATCTGTATGTGCAGGACTGGAACCGGTTTGGGCGCATTTCGAAACTCGTGAAGGTGCATTCCGCGAAGCAATGAGCACGATCCCCCTGGAAGACAATTTCGAGGATGTCCTCGGAAAGGCATTGCGAGGTACGGGAATTGCCGACGGAATCCTCGAATTCCTGACCGGGGTCCCGGAAGAAACGATCGCGAAACTGAAGGACGGTGAGTTCGACGAGGATGCGCTGCGCAAGGTCGCCTCGCCGCTGGGTCTCGACTCAAATACCCTGGTTGAGCGTGCGAAGGAGGCCTGGGTGCCGGAACGGATCGAAGTGGAGGGTCTGCAGCAGTACAACACCGTCTATGATGACATGACGGTGAACAACTACCTCGTCTGGGATCCCGCTTCGAAGGAAGCAGCCCTTTTTGACACCGGAACGGACGCGAGTGGTGCCCTGGGGCTGGTCCATGAGCTGGGCCTGGAACTGACGCACCTCTTTCTTACCCATACTCACCTTGATCATATCCTGGACCGGGCCGCGGTGGAGGCTCACAACCCCGGTCTGAAGACCCTCGTCAGCGCGTTGGAACCGGTCGAAGGTGCGACCCGCTTCCAGCCCGGGGATGCTTTTTCGGTGGGAACGCTTCGGATCTCAACCCGGCTGACCAAGGGGCACTCGCCCGGAGGGACCTCCTACGTGATCAACGGCTTGGACAGGCCGGTGGCGATCGTGGGAGATGCCCTGTTTGCCCAGTCGATGGGAGGCGGAATGATCTCCTACCACGATGCGTTGGCGACCAACCGCTCGGAGCTGTTCACCCTCCAGGATGACACCGTTCTCTGTCCGGGACACGGGCCGATGACCACTGTGGGAGAGGAGAAAGCCCACAACCCCTTCTATCCAGAATTCAAGTAAGCATTAACGCAATATACACCATGAGCCAAAAAGTAGCATTTGTCGGAGTGGGTCGGATGGGCGCCAACATGGCCCGCCACCTCCAGATCGATTGTGGTCACGATGTGACCGCGGTCTATGACATCAACAAGGAAGCCGCCGGAGCGCTGGCAGAGGAACTGGGGGCTGCAAACTGCGAGAGCCTTGCTGAGGTAACCTCGGCTGCGGAAGTCATCATAACGGTAATCACCAATGATGATGCCATGCGCGCGATTTACTTCGCTGAGGGAGATAACCTCCTGCAGGGAGCTGAGGGGAAGACCTTCATCAACTGCGCAACGCTCTCGCCGGGTGCACACCATGATGCCTACGAGGCTGGGAAGGCCGTGGGGGCCTCAGTGCTCGAGGGAGCGATGGCATCCAGTATCAGTCACGCGCGCGAGGGAAATCTGTACCTCATGATCGGGGGCGAGGAGGATGTCTTCAACGCCAACAGGGTGCTGCTGGACGATCTCTCTCTGAACCTGCGCTATTGCGGGGCGGCCGGGCAGGCCGCCAAGGTAAAGGCCCTCGTCAACATGGTGATGAACATTAACACCGCTGGCCTGGCTGAAGGCCTTGGACTCGCATCCGCGATGGGACTTGATCTCAAGATGATCTGCGAGGTTTTCTCACAGACTGGTGCCAACTCAAGGGTGCTGGAAACCGACTCCGAGGATATGATTGACCGGGATCATGAGTGCTGGTTCTCGGCCGAGCACGCTGCCAAGGACTCGGGTATCGCCCAGGCCCTGGCAAAGGAGGCGGGGCTGAACCTTCCAGTTAATGATGCCACGAAGGGTCAGTATGACAAGATGGCAGCGGAAGGACTGGGCGATCTGGACAAGTCCGGCGTGGCCGAGCTGACCTTCCCGGGGCGGCACGGTTCCTAGGGCCGAAGCCCTGCTCCCCAGCTGATTCCCGAAAGACCCAAAAGAAAGAGCCCCGCAGGTGCGGGGCTCTTTGCATGTGAGTAATCTTCTTCGAATGACAGTGGTCTTCAACCAGCGATTTCGGCGCCGTGGAAATCGTTCCAGTCCTCGAGGTTGTTGAGGTTGACGGCATCAAGAATGCTGCCGTCGTCCGCGATTCCGACTGCGCTGAGAATTCCGCCCCGGGTAGCGTCGTCGTGGTTGTAGCCGTTGACGGCGGCGTTATGGGCGGCGATGCCGGCGTCATCGATGTTGCCGTTGGCCTTGCACCAGGCTTCGCACTGGACGTAGTTGGGCTTTTCGGCACCGATGTAGTCGAGGAAGGCCTGACGCTCGATCCCGAGCGCGTCGAGAGTCATCTGGTCGAAACCTGCACCTGCGGCGGGGTAGTCGGGATGAAGTTTGCCAGCTGCGTCGAGGGACGCTTTCTGCCAAAGACGCGGGAGATGCTGCACGCCGAGAGGGCCTGCGCTGCCTGAACTGATGGTTGGAATGATGCTCATGATCTAGATGTAGCGTTTAACGAATTCACGGATAGCGCCCGGCGCGGTTTGTTGGCAATAGCAATCCTCGGAAAGGGTGGAGAATTCCTCTGTTTGGATGCTGACTTTTAAACGGGTTGAACTAACGGGCGGCAAATCGGGGTCCGGGCCGAAGCAGCCTTCTCTTCCTCTCTCTTTAAGGGTTCTGCAACGGGGTTCTGGCGGGGGATCAACTCTTCGATGAGAAATCTCTTGCTGGGCAGCAGCCGGCATGGAGGAGTCCCGCGAGCCCACGGGAGAGAGAATGGGAGGACGTAGACTCGGGACAGGTATTCCCCGGGGCTTCCGGCGCGTGGGTGCTCTTCTTCTTCTCCCGCGAGAAGCGCCAAACTCGCTGAGGCTGTGTGTCCGGGCGGGGTTTTATGGGCGGAGGGTCCATATGGCCTGCTGATCCCCGGGCTGTTGCCCGGCTCTTCATGCATGCCACGCGTTACAAGGTTGAAACCCGTGGTGACGAGGGCAGGTTGTGAGGACGGGAGGGAAGAACGGGCAGGGGGTGGACGGGGAGGAGGCGAGAAGAGGTCACGTGACCAACGGGCCTGCGGGACCCCTTGTGATCCTGCCGGAGAGTTTCGTATTGGGACAGGGATGGAGGGTGGCAAAATTGCGATATTTCAGGGCGCAACTGGCTGATTGACAGCCTTCAAACGGTTGCTAAGGTGCGCGCCCGTTCGCGCCGGGGAGGGTGATTCTCCCCTTCCTGCGCACGATTTTTCAATCAGACCGACCCCTTCCTCACGATGGCAACCAAACGCAAGGCAGCACGCAAGACCGCTCGCAAATCCACCGCTCGCAAGGCCGCAAAGTACGTCTACTTCTTCGGAGACGGCAAGGCTGATGGAGACGGAACCCAGAAGGCGCTCCTCGGAGGCAAGGGCGCTAACCTGGCAGAGATGAGCCGCATTGGCATCCCGGTTCCAGCCGGATTCAGTATCACTACTGAGGTCTGCACCTACTACTACGCCAACAAGAAGAGCTATCCCAAGACCCTTGAGGCAGAAATCCGGGCCAATATTGCCAAGATCGAGAAGGTGATGGGCAAGAAATTCGGGGACCTCAACAATCCGCTTCTTCTGTCGGTGCGTTCAGGGGCGCGGGAATCGATGCCCGGCATGATGGATACGGTCCTCAACCTCGGAATTAATGACCAGGTGGTGGAAGCACTCGCCGAGAAGACGGGGAATGCCAAGTTCGCGTGGGACAGCTACCGCCGCTTTCTCCAGATGTATGGAAGCGTGGTCATGGGAGTGGAGGCGCACGCTGGCGAGCATCATGACCCCTACGAGGTCATCCTCGACAAGGCCAAGGCCAAGGCTGGAGTGGAGGACGACTCAGGCCTGCAGGAAGATGACCTCCGGTGGGTGATCGCCGAGTTCAAGAAGCTCATCCGAAAGCGCGCCGGCCGGGCATTTCCGGAAGACCCGATGGAGCAGCTCTACGGCTCTGTGAACGCAGTATTCAATTCCTGGAATAATGATCGGGCCAAGGTTTACCGCCAGAAGTACGGAATCCCGGCTGAGTGGGGAACCGCGGTGAACGTTCAGGCCATGGTTTTCGGCAACACCGGAAAGAACTCAGGAACGGGAGTTGCCTTCACTCGTGATCCGGCCACGGGCGAGAACGTGTTCTACGGAGAGTATCTCATTGACGCCCAGGGTGAGGACGTCGTGGCGGGTGTGCGAACCCCCAAGCAGGTCGCCAAGATGTCGAGGGATCTCCCGGGACCCTACAAGGAGCTCCTCAAGATCAGGAAGATCCTCGAGAAGCACTTCCGCGATGTGCAGGATGTGGAGTTTACCATTGAGCAGGGACGGCTCTGGATGCTGCAGACCCGGAACGGCAAGCGCACGGGTTTTGCGGCCGTGAATATTGCCCTCGACATGGTCAAGGAGCGCCTCATCTCGAAGGAGGAAGCGATTCTGAGAATTCCCGCTGAGGATCTCAGTCACCTGCTCGCTCCCATATTCGATTCCACAGCGGAGCGCAAAGCCTCCAAGATCGGAAGTGGACTTCCGGCCGGTCCCGGAGCGGCCAGTGGACAGATTTACTTTACCGCGGATGCGGCAGTCGCTGCAGCGGCCAAGGGCCAGAAGGTCATCCTCACACGTCAGGAAACTTCGCCGGAGGATCTTCGGGGCATGATTGCGGCGGAGGGAATCCTCACCACCCGGGGAGGGGCCTCCTCGCATGCTGCGCTGGTCGCCCGACAGATGGGCAAGGTCTGTGTGTGCGGTGCTCATGACATGGACATCGACTATGCCAAGAAGACCCTGAGTGGGCACGGGATCGTCCTGAAGGAGGGGGACCATCTTTCGCTCAACGGATTCGTGGGTCATGTCTATGCGGGTGAGCTCAAGAGCTCGCCCTCGCAGGTGATCCAAGGCCTTCTCGAGAACAAGGCCGCGGCCAAGCGCAGTGCGACCTACAAGAAATTCGAGCAGCTCATGGGATGGGCTGATCGTCTTCGCAAGCTCGGTGTGCGGACGAATTCAGATACCCCCGGCCAGGTTCAAAACGCCATCAAGTTCGGCGCTGAGGGAATCGGTCTTACCCGGACGGAGCACATGTTCTTCGAGGGAAATCGCATTGATGCCGTCCGCCAGATGATTCTGGCCGACGACGATGCGGGTCGCGCCAAGGCCCTTAAAAAGCTTCTGCCCTACCAGAAGAAGGATTTTGTCGGGATCTTCAGTGCCCTGGAGGGTCGCCCCGCCACCATTCGTCTCCTGGATCCTCCCCTCCATGAGTTTATCGGCACCATGACCCCGGCGCAGATCAAGGATCTTGCCAAGAAGATCAAGGTGACTCCCGCCTTCATCAAGAACCGGATCAACGCTCTCCATGAGGAGAACCCGATGCTCGGTCACCGGGGGTGCCGTCTGGGAATCGTGTATCCGGAAATCACCAGAATGCAGGCCACTGCCATCCTGGAGGCCGCCGCCGAGGTGCAGGCCAAGGGGGTCAAGGTGCTGCCTGAAATCATGGTTCCGCTGGTCAGCTATGAAAAGGAGCTGGAGCTCCAGAAGGCGGTCATCGATGAGGCTGCCGCCGAGGTGCGCAAGAAGCTCGGACTCAAGGCCAGCCAGCTGAAGTACCAGGTTGGAACGATGATCGAGATTCCCCGGGCGGCCCTGACAGCTTCCGATGTGGCCCGCCACGCCGCGTTCTTCAGTTTCGGAACAAACGACCTGACCCAGACGTGCCTTGGCCTCAGCCGGGACGACTCCAGTTCCTTCCTTCCGGATTACCAGGATGCCGAGGTGGTGAATGCCAACCCCTTTGCCAGCCTGGACCAGACCGGGGTAGGCCAACTCGTAGAGATGGGAGTCCGGGGCGGGCGTCAGACGAAGAGCAAGCTCAAGATCGGGATCTGTGGGGAACACGGAGGTGACCCGGCCTCGGTGAAATTCTGCCACCGGACAGGTCTCAACTATGTGAGTTGCAGCCCTTTCCGTATTCCGATTGCCAAGCTGGCAGCGGCTCAGGCCGTGCTTGAGGAGCGAGGCCTGGCCCGAAACGAGATTTCCTGAATCTCTCGGCCGCAGGTCGAATCCTTTTCAACCGGTTCTCGCTTTGCGGGAGCCGGTTTTTCGTGTGGACACGGGCCAGAAGCCCCGGCAGCCGTTGTGCTCCGGTGGGCTGAACCAGATAGATCGCCTTTGGGTTTCCGGTTCAAATGGAGAGGTGGAGGCAAAAAATACAGGGCTGGGGAGGGAATACCGGGAGGGGTGAAAAGAGGATGAGCATCTGAACGCCTACTGATTCTTGTATAAATTTATTATTTTGAGTCTCTTGCGCCCATTTATGGAAGGGTGGAGATCCAAAAGGTCGAGGCTTGATGATCGAGAAACAGAAAAAATAAAAAAGATTGAACAATTAACTAAACTCCACTAGAAACTGGCAACGGATGAGTATTCGTGGCCCCAAACTACTAACCGATGGTCGTGCAGGTTTCCCTCTGAGGGAAACCGGTCTTGGGCCGTCGGATTGGAGTGTCACGGATCAGTTCAGCCGGGTTCGCACTCAGAAGTCCTCAATGGACCGCCAAAGAATTTACCGACCGGAGATGGTTAGCGCCCACCCTGCAGCAAGGGGCCCATCTTCCGCAAGCAAAGGGGCGCGATGGCAGGTTTTCTAGCGATACTCAACTGAACTGACAACAAGCTCATGCAGCGCTTCTGGTTTCACCCTTACCCAGACGGCGGCGCACAGAACCCGGAACCAATTCCGGGTAGCCGTGTCCGCGCGTCCCAGGTCGTCCTCATACGGTCATGAGTACGACCCATCAGACCGCGGCTCCGCCGGAGGCCCCTCCCATGCGGGTATTCCAGCCGGGGATGTCCGGCGAGGAGTTGCTCGGGGTTTGCTTTGAAGCCTGTGAAGGGCGCGGTGTTTCCGACATCCAGTTCCGCTCCAAGCGCCCCGTCTATGTGGAGACCAACCATGGAATGGAATGTCTGGATTTCCTCGGGTTCCTCTCCGACCAGGATCTTCTCGAGATTTACAGGGAACTGGTGCGCAGGCAGGAGCAGGCCGGACACGGATTTGGCGGCAGTGATCTCAATGCCCGGCAGGATGAGAAGGTAGCGCGTGCGATCCAGCGTTTCCAGGAGACCCGCGTAGACGATTTCTCGGCTGATGGAGTGCAGTATGCGAATGGGACCAAAATGTCGGGTCGTCTTCGAATCCAGGCTCATCTCTCCGCGTCCGGACTGGGGATCACCTGCCGGATCCTGAGCGATAATATCCCTCCCCTTGATGTGCTGGGCATCGATCCCGACACGTCGGTTGCGCTTCGCCGGGCGGCCTGCCGGCGGGCGGGCCTCTGCCTCGTCACCGGGCCCACGGGGTCCGGAAAGTCAACTACGCTGGCCTCCCTCATGGACTGGCTGAGGAAGTCCGAGCCCAAGCATATTGTGACCGTCGAGGACCCGGTGGAATACCGTTATCAGGCGGACATGGAGCATCCTAATTACCCGGGTCATCGTGCGATGGCTCCCAGTATCATTACCCAGCAGGAAGTAGGCCGGGACGTCGCCAGTTACCGGCAGGGTCTCAAGGACGTGCTGCGGAAAGCTCCCCACGTCATCCTTCTCGGTGAGATTCGTGATCGTGATGCCATGGATACCTGCCTGGAGGCAGCGCAGACGGGGCACCTTGTGTTTTCCACTCTTCATACAACCGGAGCAGTAAAGACGATGGGGCGCATCCTGGAGATGTATCCGCACGAAAAGCACCTCTCCATTCTCAGCCGCTTGAGTGAGATGATGATCTTCATTCACTCGCAGGGATTGTTGAAGGGGAGGAATGGCAAGCGGGTCCTCACTTACGAGTTTCTTCAGAACAATGACGACGCCGTGGCGAGTGCGATTGCGAATTACGCGGCGGGGTCGAATTCGCTGGAGGATGTGATCCGTCGGGCGGGGAACATCTCCTGGGATGACAACCTGCGCAACCTGCTCCAGCGCGGAGTCATTGACGAAAGTACTTTTGAGAGCGCCCGAATGAGCCGGAATGATCAAGACGAAATCTGACCGGTGCGTTTGGAACTCTCAAGAAACGTGCGCCTAATCAACCAAAACAGAAAACGAAACCATGACACTGACATACACCCAAAACACCAGAAAGTCGGGGATGACCCTCATTGAGTTGACGGTCGTCATTCTCGTCCTTCTTTCCCTGATCAGTATTCTCTTCGTCGGCGCTCGCGCGTGGAAGAAGGGATCGGATCGCGCCGGATGCATAATGAACATCCGTAACGTCCAGCAGGGAGTACGTTCATTCCAGAACATCAACGGCCACAATGCTGGTGACACCGTCCCTGGTGCCAGGGCCGAGATCATTGGCCCCGGCAAGTTCGTGGAAAGTACCCCGATCTGCCCGGGTTCAGGATCCTATGCCTACAGGAATGATGATCTTCCGCAGGTCGGCAACCTGTATATGGAGTGCTCGCTCGCTAGCAGTGATAAGCACATCCCCAGTTCCTACACCGACTGGTAGGAAATCAGTTTTCCGAAATGGGCGCCGGAGCAATCCGGCACCCATTCCGGTGACTTTACCCGCCTGCTAGTCAGGTTGATCCGTTGGAGGTTCAAGCCCTCTGTCTCGCCGGGGCAGTTTCCCCTCGACCGTTCCATCATGGACTCCCTCGTCCACCCCTCCCAGCTGTCCGTCTGGCAGCGCTTCCTCCAAGCACGCCGTCTCCACCGTGAAACGGCGCGCTCGAAGAACCCCGGCTGGTACTGTGATGCCCTTGAACTGGAGTGTCAGCTCCATCTCTTCCTGGAAGGCGATGATATCTCCGAAGCCCAGATCTGTTTCGGAAAGGATGCGAGGAAGAACTGGGTCCGGGTAAAAGCTCCCTCCGTTCAGGCCAACGAGGAAGAGCTTTACGAGTTTGTTGCCGGGATTCGGGGGCAGTTCCAGGGAACTCCGCGTTCGCTCGCGGTGGTTCTGCACATGGCCGATGAATTTGCCATCTCGGAACTGGCACATGCAAATGAGCGCCCCGAGGACCTGAGCATCCTGAGCGATCAGCTCACCAACACCCCGAAGGAAGTCCTCGAAGATCACAGCACCTCGATGGAGGAGCTGTCCTTCCGCCTGTTCCCCTATCACGGGGCCCGGCCTGGCCAGCTGTTCGGGTCGGCCATCACCATCTCCCGCAGGCACCAGAGCTATCTGGAGCAGTTTCGGGCGATTGGAGAATCGATGAATTTCCCGATTCGCACCTGTGCCCTGAGCGCTCCGTTGGTTGCCCTCGCTGGTCTTCCGCGGCTGGCCACCCAGCTTCCTTCCAAGCCATTCAGCATCGTTTTTTCCTACGCGACCTTTTCCGTGATCGCCTTCTTCACGGCGGAAGGGGATCTCGTGATGCTGCGATCCGTACGACACCATACCGGGGGAGCGCCACCCCACGTAGGACGAATTATTCAAACCATGGCGGCAGCGCTCGAGCTGCCCGAACCGTCGGTCTACGTTCTGCCTCTCTCGCGTGAAGAGAAGAAGGGTTTCCTTCCCGAGTTGCCCGGTGCGGTTCTTCTCAACTGGCGGGAGAGCGCGTGGTTTGATTCGGATGTTCCTTTGGAGTTTCAGGGGCCCTCGAGCCTGCAGGGTAGCGAGGTCGACGATGGCCTGGGCGCATCGGAGACCTTTCGAGGGATGGCGGAGCAGAAGTGGGCAACCCAGGATTTTCTTCCGCCGACGCCTGAGGAAACCGAGCTTTATCCCTCTCAGGCGGAAATGAAGATTCTCCGCTATGGGGGAGCGGCTCTCCGAGTGGGTGCCGCTGCTCTCGCGATCTTCGTGGGCTGGACCGGGATTCGCACTTTTAAAATCATCAACGACGAGGCGTGGCACCAGACTGGTGAGGTTTCGAGAGAGGGCAACAAGGTGCTGGCTTCCGAGATTCGTCGCTACGAGCAGTGGAATTCGTTCCTCGCCGACCGTTCCAAGGCATGGGTTTCGATGGAGCTCGTGAATCAGCTCTTTCCGGACCCTGAAAGTGTCGTCCTCTTTGATACGAGCCACCGGGTGCGACCGGAGCTTGCCAGTGAGAAGGACAAGAACGCGGGTGTGGTCAAGGAATGGATCATCAGTGGCGTCTCCACCACGGAAGCGATCAACCACCTGACCATGATCGGGACCACTGAGGGAATGAGCAAGGTCTTCCAGAACGTGTGTAATCACACCGGAGACGAATCCCTGCGCATGGACCTGCCTTCCCGATCCCTGCTGGTGAATCTGCTGACTACCGAAAACAAGCGGTACAAGCCGGTAGGTGGCAAGAAGCCGGAGGAGAGGCTGCCACACAATTTCAGAATGACCATCACTCAGCGCATCACTGCTGAGGACCCCATAGCCATCCCTGTGCTTGCCGCGCCATGAACCCACACTACAAGGACTCGGTCATCGTTTTCGGACTGGTAGCACCGGTCCTGCTGGTCGTGCTCGCCCTTGGTCTCGGTGTGCATTTCCGTAGTAAACTGGAGAAGACCTATGAGGCCCGCAAGAACCACTACCGGACCTATAAGACGGTGGAGACGGAACGTGAAGCCCTTGAGCAGAAGGTGCAGACCCAGTCTCCTCACATGAGCCGGTGGATGAGGCTCTTCGAGAAGCCGGCAGCGACCAAGGTAAATACCTTCTTCCGCCAGTTCGAGAAGGAGTTTGATTCCACTCAGTTCCAATGCACGGCGTTTCACCCGAAAACAACCCCGGGAGCGATTGGAGGCGTGAGTGGCCAGCCTTCGGTCCAGCTGCACTTTTCCTTTCGCGGGACTTTCCGGGCCCTGCAAACCGCTGTCCTTGAACTGGAGACACGCATGCCGCAGCTCCAGCTCGATAGCATCAAGCTCTCAAGTGGGGACAACAGGAATGTCCTCAATGCGACGGTCGTCTACACCGCCTGGCAACGATAATGAAAGCGATTCTCCCCATTCTTCTTCTTGGTGCGACTCTGGTCAGCGCAGAAACGCCCGTAACGACTTCATCCTCCCGCATGACGGACGCAGCACCGGCGCGGTTCCTCGCCGAAGAACTCGACGAGCGTGTCCTGGAGCTGCGCAAACGCCTCGCCATTACCACCCGTGAGCGAGGCCCCTTCGGGCTCTACCAGAATCCGGGAAGGGTGCCCGTGATCAGTCATGTTGTCGCGGAAGTTCGCAAGACACCGTTCGATGAGTTCATCAAAGGTATCGAGATCACCGTGATCAATGCCCGGGAGAAGGAATTCCTTGTCGGCGCCCGGCTGTTCCGGATCGGTCAGGTTTTTCCAATTTTGCGGGGCGGGGAAAAGCTCTCCGTCCGGGTTGAGGCTGTCGAACCCTCGAGGGTGACCTTCAAAAATCTGCAGACCGGAGAGCTTGCCCTCCGGCGCCTTGACCTCCTTCCGAGTGGAGTCACGGCCGCCTCAGGTCAGATCCAGGTCCGGGGTGTCACGCCGAGTAATCGTGGCGAGGTCGAACCCCTCCGTATCGAGCTGGATACGCCGCCTGCGCTTCCTTAACGCACCAATCCCCCCCAACAAAACAACCCCATGAAAATGAACAAATCGCTGTTCCCGATACTGCTGCTGACCAGTGCCCTCACTGACGGGCAGCAGGTGCCGGTTCCAGCTTTCCCAGAAGAACGTGAAGAAGGCCCCCCGCTGGAATTGAGCCCCCCCCGGATCGATCCCTCTGCGCCGGGCGTGGCCGGGCGGCCTTCTCCGCCCGAGGAGTTTCCGGGAGAACCAGTGCCGGTTGCAGCTCCGGTAGCTCCGGCTCTTCCGAGGCCAGTGGGCCTGCCAGAGGTTCCGCCCCCGCCTCCTCCTGAGGTGAACGAGGTTGAGGAGGGCGAGCCCCCCCCGGAACCCGGTAATCTGGATCAGATCGAGGAGGCCAATGGCGGCTTCCTGATCAGGGACGCCGCTATCAATGACATTTTCCAGATGCTGGCCAAGCGAGCCGATAAGCAATACTTCCACAATACGAAGATTGCCGGTCCCGAGTATAATGTGAGCGGCCACCTCAATGGCGGTGATCCCCTCCGGCAGATGGAAGAGCTCGCCTTTCAGTACAGCCTGACGCTCTACACGAAGGGGAATACGGTATATGCCCTGAACTCCGAGCAGCTCAATCAGCTGCCCGCATCGGAATGGCATTACCAGTTGCGCTATCTGCGGCCGACTGACATTGAGCAGATCAAGGCGCTGATCCAACCGATGTTGTCTCCCACCGGGATTGCCAACTATGAGCCCAAGACGAACACCATCATCGTTATTGACTCCGCTCATCAGGTCGAGCGTGCGAAGAACCTTCTGACAAGCGTCGACAAGGCCAAGGGTCAGGTCGTCATTGAAGTCAAGATCCTCAGCGTAAACAGCAATGCAGGCGAGCGGAAGGGGGTTGACTGGGCCAGCAGCCTGGGAGCATCAGGAATTCCATTGGAGACCATTGCGAGCCTGAACTCCCTCTTTGGCATCGACAATGTGCTGTCAGGTGTCGGCAGCCTCTCGTCTGGCACCGTTCTGCGTGGGACGGATGCGGCGAGTCCGAGCAACAACACGGTCGTCTTGTCGCCCCTTCAGATCAATGGGGTGCTGCGTGCCCTGCAGAGTGGGGGTCTTGTGACCCAGACTTCGAATCCGACGCTGATTACAGAGGACAACGAGAAGGCGACAATCTCCCTGATTGATCGTGTCCCCATCATCACGACCACGATCAACGAAACCGAGGTGAGTAACCAGATTACGGAAGAGGTTCGCTACTCGGTGGATCAGAAGGATCCCGTGGGCGACCCGAGCACGACCCGGGAGATCGGTGTCACAGTGGCGGTGACCCCGACTCTCCTTCCTGATGGGACAATCCGAATGCAGATGCGTCCACGCTCTGCGCAGGTCGTGGAGGAAGTCATCGGGCAGAGCGGCAACAAGTATCCCCGAGTGGCGGAGTCCATGATCGAGAGTATTACCCGGATTCCTGACGGGCACTCCCTCGTCGTGGGGGGCTTCTACGGGCAGGTGAAGTCGAAGGACCGAAACAAGGTGCCTCTGCTGGGAGATCTTCCCGGCATCAACTTCTTCTTCAAGAGCAAGGAGGCCGCCAAGGAGACCTCGAGCCTTGTTTTTGTGGTGACGCCCTCCTCCTACAATCCGGGCAGCGTTTCGGAGAACTGCACGACCTCGAGGACCGTTCGCGACAGTGTGAGCCTCAAGCACGGGCATGACTGGATCGAGCCTTCGTTGCCGGGGCCGGCCCACGAGTCGAATCTGGGACGCACAATGCAGGACCTTCGACCCAGTCAACGGGACCAGGAGCCCACGGTGCAGGAGCTCAAAGCGGAACTGAAGGGATGCTGTGAGGGACGCGCCAAGAGTGGCCTGCGTCACGGGCGCTTAAAGTTCCTGCGGAAGCGTTAGAATCCACATGCAGACTCAAGCTGGAGAGATAGCTCTGCTGGAGGGTGCGATTTCCCCGGGAATCGCTCCCTCCGCCACCGACCCGACCTGCCTCGACCAAACCAGCGAACTCCTCGAGGAGTGCGGGTTGGCCTCTCCGGATGAACTCCACCAGCTGCGGGAACATGGCCGGGCGCCCCTCAGGGGCTCGAGGCGGTGGGATCCTCTTGAGTTTCTGGCCGCCCTCAGGTGGGGAGACCCAGACGCTCGTCTTCTCGAAATCGAGAGGCTGGGGCGCGCTCTTTCACTGGCAATGGAATCTCAGCTGGCACTGGTGCCCTTTGCGAGCAGATTGCCGGCTCCTGCCGCGTTTTACGATCATCATGGAAGCGTCAGGGCGGATTGCGAAAGGCTGATGACTCCTGTCCTCTACTCCGAGGAAATGGAAGTGATCGGAGTCGGCTCCATCAATCCGGTTGCGCTCAGACTGGCCTCCCAGACCATCATGCACAGCGTTGGAGAAAAGGCAGGCACGGTACCCATTGTCTCCCGTATGCTCCTGCCCCATGATGGGTGGATTTCACTCTGTCAGAAACACTTCGGGATATGATCGAGTTCGATGGCATCCAGTTCAACGATTTGATCAGCAGCCGTGTCATGGCGGCACTCGCTGAGCATGACCCGTCTCTGGAAGCGCTTGGTCATGACCAGGTTCCCAACCGGGTCAGCCGACCGCTGTTCATGTCCGCCATTGCGCAGGTGAACGGGTTGCCGTTCCTCCCGAGGATTGCGGAGTTCTGTGATTCCGCTCTCTTGGACGGTTGTGACCCCGCTCTTCTCACCCGTGGTGGGTTTACCCCCCTGTGCACATATGGGGAACGCCTGCTGGTAGCGGTCTCGAACCCCTGGAGCTCCCTCCCCGACGAATATCTTCCGCCCCGGTTTCCTGACCTGCAGATCGACAAGGTCGTTACCCTGAGCAGTGAGATCAGTCGGGCCATCGAGCGGGTGGCCACCACGCAGGGCCCAAATCGTTCTCAGCTGGAGTCCATCGATGTCGAGGATATGGACGAGGGGCTCCGTGACTTTGATGTCACTGCGGAGTATGATGAGCCGATTGCCCAGTTGGCGGCCACGATTCTGGCCACGGCGACCAAGCTCCGCGCGTCAGACATCCACTTCAAGGTGGAGAAGGAATCCTTCTATTATTCCTTCCGGATCGATGGGGATCTTGGTGACAAGGTTGAGATTCCGATGAAGCTGAAGGACCGGATAGATGCCTTCTTTCTGAATTTGATGAAGCTTCCAACCGAGATCCGGAACACGACACCGGGAATTTCGGGGCGCTTCACGATAGCATACTACCACCGGCCGATCGATATTCGATACGAGCGTCACCGCACCTACCGTGGATACCACGTAACGATGCGACTCCTCGACAAGAGTCACATCAATGTGGCGCTGGGAAAGGGCTCCCTCGCCTTTGACGATGAAACCCTCTTCGAGCTCAATCGCGTCATGCAGATCCCGGCCGGGATCATTGTGATGAGTGGGCCGACCGGCTCCGGTAAGTCGACAACGCTGAACGCCATGCTTCGGGAGCTCAACCGGCCCGAGGTTAATATTCTCACCCTGGAGAACCCGGTCGAGGACGAGATCCCTGGAGTGACTCATTGTGATCTCAAGAGTGCGGGAGAGTTCAAGCCGATGATCACGAGTTTCATGCGAAGTGACCCCGACATCATCCTCATGGGCGAGGTGCGGGACACGGAGTCCGCCGAACTGGCGATTGAGGCCGCGGTGACCGGCCACAAGGTCCTGACAACGATTCACACCCCGAGGGCCTCCCAGATTATTGAGCGATTCGAACAATTGAAGATTGAGCGATGGAAGATCGCCCAGACTCTCAAGGCGGCTTGTGCCCAGCGCCTCATCAAGGTGCTTTGTCCCGATTGCAAGGTTCAGGTCCATGGGGTGGAAGAACGCGAGCGGCGGTTGTTCAATCTGGGAGAGGAGTGGGCGGAGCGTCCTCTCTTCGGGGCCCGACCCGGTGGGTGTGCAGAGTGCCGGCAGACCGGGTACAGCGGCCGGACGGCGATCCTTGAAATCATCCCGATTACCCCACGGGTTTCAGACCTTCTCTCCAAGGGTGAGATCAGCCCCTACGATCTCGAAATGATGGTTTTAAACGACGGAACGCTTCCGAACCTCCGGCGCAGCGGGCTTCGCCTTCTGGCCGAGGGGCAGACCGACCTGAAGGCGGTCAGTAAAACAATCGATATGACCTATTCCGATGAGTAACGGTGCAGCTACGACGACCTCTTCATTTTCCCGTGCCGCGGGGCAGCAGGCTGCTGCCCCCAAGAAGGGTGTGAGGAAGAACTACTTCAAGAAAAAGGAGCTCATTCACCTGTTCCGGGGGCTGGCCTCCATGCTCAAGGCCCAGATCAATACCTCCGATGCACTCAGGTATTACAGCCAGGGCCTCCCCAACAAGGTCATGGCGGCAACCCTGGAAAAAATCCGCCTCGATACGGAGTCGGGGATGTCAGTGCATGAGGCTTTCCGGAAAACGGGTCGTTTCGATGACATGACGATCGGACTGATTCAGGCTGGAGGGGACTCGGGGCAACTCAATCGCGCTTTCCGGGAACTGGCGGATCGACTGAAGTCCGACCTCTATTTCCACAAGCAGGTGCGCAAGGCCGTCCTGCTTCCCAGCATCGTGATCTCGGTGCTGATTGGTGCGTTCATCGTTTCCCAGGTGAAGATTGTTCCGCAGGTCGAAGGGATGCTGGAGCAGGTGCGTCAGAAACCGGACGGCCTGACCGCGATTGCATTCAAGGTAAGTCACGCCACCCAGGCCCTCTGGCACTTTGTAGTCCTCGGCCTGATCACCGGGGTAGTCACCATCTGGCGCTCTGAGATCGTGAGAAATGCCATTACCTCGATAGTCATGTCCAAGTGGAGAATTCTCAGCCAGCTCGTCATGAGCCTGCGGCAGATGACCTTTCTCTCGACCATGGAGCTCCTGTATTCCAACGGGATCAACCTCGCGAAATCCATGCGCGTGGCGGCGAATTCGATCAAGACGACCCCTCTGTATCCGGAAATTCGGAAGGCTGCGGACCAGTACGAACATTCAGGTGTCCCGCTTTCGCTTGCCTTCAGCAAGTTTACATCGGTGGACGAGCAGGTGGTCCACATGATGGCGATCGGGGAACGCTCCGCCTCGATCGACAACCAGCTGAAAATGCTGGCCGACATGTATGAGGAAGAAGCGGAAAACTATATGAACGACTTCACCCAGGTGCTCAATTTCATCGTTCTCATGCTGGCGGTGAGCCTGATTGCAGCTGTCTTTATCGGCACGTTCCTGCCGATCTTCATGATGGGCCCGAAGATGATGCAGAGCGGAATCTAAACCTTTAATATCATGCAGCTGACCCAGTTCGATCGCTGGCTCCGGGAAAAATTCATTTACCGGACCCATGTATACACCATGAGATTGCCGGAATCGGGAGTGCCCTCTCAGGTCATGGTTGAGGAGTTGGAGGATGCACCGACCCGCCGCTACAAGTATCGACTGATTGTCAGTGCCAAACGGGATCTGGAAACGCTGCTGGCCGCTCTGCGCAATGGCAACCAGATGTTCACCACGAGGGTAGTGGAAACCAACCCGTGGTATAAGCCGATCATCGCGCCGAAGGGGAAGAGTTTCTTCTTCCGCATGTTCTGGTGGGCCGTGGTGCTGGGCCTGGTCATCGCCGCATTCGTCGTGGGCTACAACATCCTTTCCAATGAGGAGTTGAAGTCCGAGCTCATGGAAGCATTCAACCTGTTCCTGAATGGTTAACCCCTGCAAACACCACAAACTCCAATCAAGCATGAAAAATACCTCCAATCCCTCCCCTTTCCGGGCTGGTGTGACACTCATCGAGCTTACCGTAGTGATCTTCATGATCCTCAGCATAATGGGAGCAACGATGTATTTCGCTGGAAACATCGGAAGCTGGAACAAGGGCAAGGAAGCTTCGGCGGCATTGCGGGAGGTCTATACCGCGCAGCGAGCCTATCTGGCGGACAATCCCCGTAAGACGGTCGCG
>CAWWCX010000007.1:0-26707 GCA_963935445.1 uncultured Roseibacillus sp. | reverse complement strand
AGTACGGTCTCGTGGGCTCGGAGATGTGTATAAGAGACAGCGTCAATTGATCCCCGTTGTACGATTACCATTGCCTGAACAACGCTTCGCGGTAGTATCAGGTGGAGGTAGTGTTAGGTTTTCTTCAAGAACACTGGCGGAGCGCGGTGGAGATCCTCATTCTCTGGGTCTTCATCTATCAGCTTTATCGAACTTTCCGGGCGACGCGGGGGGCGCGGATTCTCGTGGGGCTGGCGATGATTTTCGTGGTTCTGACCCTCGCCTCCCAGTTGCTCCAGCTTGAAGTCATGCAGTTCATCATCACGCGGGTTGCGGTGGTGGCGGCTCTCGCTCTGCTCATCATCTTCCAGCCGGAGTTGAGAAGTGCCCTCGCCCGTCTGGGGAGTTCACGACTCTGGTCCTTCACGATCACACAGCAGGAGGAGTTCCTGGGAACTGTAGGTGATGCGGTGTGGCAGCTTTCCAAGAAGCGCTTCGGGGCACTTTTTGCGATCGAGCGCAGCATCGATCTCAAGGAGCACGTCGAGACAGGGGTAAGGATCGACGGGGCTCTCAGCTCGGAGCTGGCCCTTACCATCTTTCACCCAAAGACCGCATTACACGATGGGGGAGTGGTTCTCTCCGGTGAGCGGATCGTGGCGGCCTCGTGTGTCTTCCCGGTGAGCCAGAGTGAAATCCGGGATCGTTCCCTGGGTCTGCGCCACCGGGCTGCGATCGGCCTGAGCGAGGAGTCTGACGCGGTGACGATCGTGGTGAGCGAGGAAACCGGAGCGGTTTCCATATGCGTGGACGGCAAGATCGAGCTGAATCTTGACGAAGAAGAATTCCGTGAGCGACTGGAAGATATTTTCCTGAGCGATCGCGATGTTGAAAACGATGAAGAAGAGAATGCTGAAGAGGTGGTTCGGGAAGAATTGGATGCCCAAGATGGTCTCGCTCCTGGTGGCGATCGCTCTCTGGTTTCTGATTAACGGGTATCAGAAGAATGATGCCGTGATGAGTGACCCGGTTGAGGCCCGCGGGGACTGATGCCCGCGGGGGTTCAGCGTCAGAACAGGCCATTTGTTTCGTGGTCACCCGATGTCTAACGCATTTATTATCACCGGCACAGACACCGAGGTAGGCAAGACCTACGTCACCAGCTGTCTTGTTCGAGAACTGCGCAGGTCCGGTGCCGACGCCGTCGGATACAAGCCGGTGTGCTGTGGGGAGCGCACCGATGCGGAGTTGCTTGTGGCGGCCTCCGGCGATGTCGAACCCATCGAGTCACTGAACCCCGTATGGTATCAGGCGCCGGTGGCTCCGGCGGTGGCGGCGGAGCTGGAGGGGAAGCCCGTGAGCCTGCGCGAGATCCGGGAACATGCGGAATCCATGGCTGCCCGGCATGACCATCTCCTTCTGGAAGGGGTGGGTGGATGGGAGGTTCCCATGACGGAGAACGAAACCTTTGCCGACCTGGCCCAGTCCCTTGGCTGGCCGGTCATCCTGGTCGCGGCCAACCGCCTGGGCGCGCTGAACCACACGCTCCTCAGCGCCCGGGCGATCGAGGAGCGCGGACTGGAGCTCATGGTGGTCCTCCTGAACCACCTCACTGAGGAGCATGACATTGCGATGACCACGAATCGCCATGCTCTCGGGCAGTTTCTGAGCGTGCCTGTCCATAGTCTTGAAAAGGATGAAGACTTCAGTGGGCATATCCTCGCCGGGGAGATCCTCGCGAGGCAGCGGGGAGGGTCTCTTCCGCGGTGAAGAAGAAAGACAGGCCGATGGAGGAGGTTTCCACCTTTGACATTTCGGCCGCCCGCGGCACGCTTCAGCAATGAGCCCGCTCCCTTCCGTTCCAGATGCGACCGGTCACTTCGGCCCCTACGGGGGGATGTTCGTGCCGGAAACATTGATGGCGCCCCTGCAGGAGCTGGCCGAGGAATACGAACGGGCTCGCTCTGATCCGGAGTTCCAGCGGGAGCTCGAAGCCCTCCTGGAAGACTACTGTGGGCGCCCGACTCCGCTGTATTACGCGAAGCGCTGGAGTGAAAAGATGGGGGGAGCCAAGGTGTATCTCAAACGGGAGGACCTGCTTCATACCGGCGCGCACAAGATCAACAATGCAATTGGGCAGGCGCTCATGGCGAGGCGCCTGGGCAAGAACCGGATCATTGCTGAAACGGGGGCCGGTCAGCACGGAGTAGCGACTGCCACGGTGTGTGCGCGTTTCGGGCTGGATTGTACGGTTTACATGGGCCAGATCGACATGGAGCGGCAGGCACCAAATGTGCAGAGGATGGAGCTCCTCGGGGCCAAGGTGATTCCGGTGAGCGCTGGGCAGGCTACCCTCAAGGAGGCCGTGAGCGAGGCGATGCGTGACTGGACGGCCTCGGTGGAAACGACTCACTACATCCTGGGGTCTGCGCTTGGCTCTCACCCGTTTCCGATGATGGTGCGTGACTTTCATCGCGTTATCGGCCGCGAGGCAAGGGAGCAGATCCTCGCCAAGGAAGGACGCCTCCCGAACCTGCTGGTGGCCTGCGTGGGCGGGGGATCAAATGCAATCGGTTTGTTCCACCCCTTTCTCGAAGACGAGGAGGTTCGCATGGTTGGGGTGGAGGCAGGAGGGGGTGGCATTCTGCCCGAAAGGCATGCCGCGCGTTTCCAAGGCGGGAAACTGGGTGTCCTGCAGGGGACGAAGACCTGGCTGCTGGCCAATGAGGACGGACAGATTGAGCTCACCCATTCGGTGAGTGCGGGGCTGGACTACGCTGCGGTGGGGCCCGAGCATGCTTACCTGAAGGAGCTGGGGCGCGTTGAATACACCTACGCGACCGATGACGAGGCTCTCGCTGGCTTCAGGGCTCTCGCCGAGATTGAAGGGATTATTCCGGCCCTGGAGAGTTCCCATGCAATAGCATACGTAGCAAAGGTTGCTCCCCAGTTGCCAGCGAACGACATCCTGATCGCCAACCTTTCCGGACGGGGAGACAAGGATATGGAGCAGGCTTGCCGCTTCCTGTCGGAGTAGCAGGCGAAGACCGGTCGTTCACTCAGGAGCCATTATTTTCTCCACCAGTCTGGATCCTTCTCCCAGATCTCCTTTGGCGGGTCCTTGGATGGGGGGTCGCCTGCCGCTTCCAGTCTGCCGTCGCGAGAGTCCTCCCCCTCTTCATCCTGTTCGGAGAGATCGGGGTCGAGGGGTGGGCGTTCGGACCCGCTCCGGGCCATCACGAAGAGGATCGTAATGATCATGCCGAGCGCGAAGCTGACAAGGGCCACCATCGAGATCGCGAGCACATCTTCGGCGGCGATGGCAAATAGCTTGAGCTCGGGCATGGTGAGCGAATTCTTGCTGGAAGAGCGGGGAGTGGGACTCCCGGGGGAAAACAGCCTGCTTTTGCGGCAGGCGATCCCCCATGACTAGCACCGGATGGGCGCACGGTCATGGCTTTTTTACATTTTGAGGTCCGAAAGGCCCCTGTCGCATTGACAAATATGGGTCTCTGGCTAGTCTCCCGCCCCCCGCGGCCCCCTCCGCACCTCAGAAACGCCTGAAAACCATGAGTAAGCGCACTTACCAACCTTCCAAACGCGTCCGCAAGCGTCAACACGGCTTTCGGGCCCGCATGGCCACCAAGGCGGGACGGGGCATTCTCAAACGTCGGCGCCAGAAGGGGCGTAAGCGATTGCTGCCCAAGGGGGCAGAGATTCCCTACAAGCGTCACACCGTCCAGCACGGGAGGTAGCCTCTTGCCGGGAAAAACCCGCGACTGCGGCCTGACGGCCCGAAAATCATGCGATTGCCGCGCCGGTTGAGCATGACGCGGCACGAAGAATTTGCCGCGGTAAGGACCCGTGGGAAGTCCCAGGCGACGCGGAATTTCGTCATGGCCACTTTGCAGGACCCGTCGCTGGCGGATGTGAAGATCGGCCTGATCACCTCTCGCCGGGCGGCTCGCCGGGCGGTTGTGCGCAATCGGATTCGGCGGCGCCTGCGGGCCATTATGGTGGCGCACGGCGAAAAGCTCATTCCGGGACGGTATCTGGTCCTTATCGCCCGTCGGCGAGCCTCGGAGGCCAGTTTTCCTGAACTGGAGGCCGATTGGTTGCATCTCGCCGGCCGTCTGGGCATTCTGAGCGAGGATCAGCCCGAGACCTCTCGTCCGGGCTGAAGAGCGACTCCTGCACCAGAAATCAGATGAAGCACGTTATTCGAATTGGTATTCGCGTTTACCAGAAGCTGCTGCGGCCGTTTTTACATGCCGTATCGGGTGGGGGAAACTGCCGCTTCGAGCCCAGTTGCTCGAATTATTTCCTGCAGGCTGTCGAGCGCCATGGCTCTCTGCGGGGGAGCTTGCTGGGGATTCGCCGGATTTTACGCTGTCATCCATGGGGGGGCTGCGGTTATGACCCCGTCCCGCCGGTTGCGGGGGCTCAGGGCGAAGCCGGGAGTTCACCCTCCGGAGAGATGCCGCCCCGGCCTCGCTCGCAGGCCTGATCGCGCACCGGATTTTTTCCAAACTCACTTCACGTAGAAAAGGACTCTCGTTTTGGATCGCAAGGCTTGGATCGTCATCGTGCTGTGCTGTATCGGGCTGGCCGTTAATCTCTATTTCAGCGGGCAGAACCGCGAGGCTTTGGTTGAGCAGCAGCGTAAGGAGCAGCAGGCAGAAAAGGAGGCTGAGAAGGAGGTCGATGGGGAAAAGCCCGGGGAAATTGTTCCTTCCGGGGATCTTGAAGCCCCTGCTTCCGGTCCATCTGATCCACCCGAGCCGGTAGCGAAGGAGGAGACCCCGACTCTTTCGACCGGGGGGGCGACCTTTACCTTCACCACCCACGGGGGAGGGATCAAGAATGTCGAGATGCTTGGTCAGTATGAAGTGGGCGACAAGGACAACCAGGTGCGCATCAACGGGGAGGGAGAGTATCCGATCGGAGTGCTTACCAAAGGAGCCGACGAGTATCTGGATATTAAATACCAGCATCGGAAGGACCTCGACACCCCCGGTAGTGTGACCTTCCTGGGCTTTCTGGGAGAGCCCGGAGACCGATTGATCATCAAGAAGAAATGGAGCTTGCTCGATGATGAGGAGGCCGATGGATACGATTACCGACTCCGTCTGGAAGTCACTTTTGAGAACGACAGCGAAACTGCGGTGGAGCTGAAAGACTATGGTCTCTTTGCGGGAGCAGCCGCGCCTCTCTGGAACGGCGAGTGGGATCGCCACATCATGTTTTTCTACCAGAAGGATGGTGACTACAAGAAGTACCGGGTAACCAAGTTCAAGAAGGGCAAGAAGAAGCTTGCGACCAAGGATGCTGGAACGATCGGCTACGCGGGAGTGAGCAATCAGTTCTTTGTGACGCTCATCGAGCCCGAGGAGGCCTATGATGCATGGGTTTGGGGAGACCGTGCAAGTGTTGTGCTGCCTGATGCTGCGGGAGGTGGAAGAGGTGAATCGATCCGCATGGGGTTCAGCCTGCCCGACGAGACGCTTACATCCACCGGCGATAACTCTGAGCAGCTCGCCTTCGAGCTCTATCTTGGTCCCAAGCGCAATATGCTCCTCCGCAAGACCGGCGAGGGCCGGGGGGACGTGATGAATTACAAGCCGTTCAGCTTGATCAGCAACCCGCTCAACTGGCTCCTGAATGCGCTCTTCGGATGGATTTTCAGCAAGATGTCGGACACCTGGGGCTGGGGCTTCGCGATCGTGGCGCTGACCATCATTATCCGGGCTGCAATGTGGCCTCTGCAGAACAAGTCGACCCGTGCGATGAAGCGCATGTCCAAGCTGCAGCCGCAGATGAAGGAGCTGCGGGAGAAATATTCCGACGATCCCGGTCGCATGAATCAGGAGATGATGAAGATGTACCGGGAATACGGGATCAACCCCCTGGGGGGATGTCTTCCCCTCCTCGTGCAGATTCCGATCTTCTTCGGGTTTTACATCATGCTGCAGTATGCCGTGGAGCTGCGGCAGAAGGAATTCCTGTGGGTGCCGGACCTCTCCCTGCCCGACACTCTGTTCAATATGCCCTTCTCGCTGCCCTTCCTGGGCAACGGATTCAATCTCCTGCCCATCGTGATGGCGGTGACCATGGTGCTGCAGATGGCACTCACACCCAAGACGGGGGACAAGTTGCAGCGGCGCCTCTTCATGTTGATGCCCGTTATTTTCTTCTTTTTCTGCTACAACTTTGCCTCCGCTCTCGCACTTTACTGGACGACTTCCAACATTTTTGCGATCGTGCAGATGCTGATAACCCGGCGTTTGCCCGAGCCGGAGCTGAACAAGAAGAAGGCCTCGAACAGAAAGGGCTTCTTCCAGCGGATGCAGGAGCGGGCTGAGGCTGCGCAAAAGGCCCAGAAGGAAATGCGCGCCCGACAGATGGGCGGAGGAGACCCGAGCAAGCCCAAGAAGCGACGTCCACGTACCGGGGGCTGATCGATTCGTGCCGGGATTCCCGGTCCCGGCGGAACGAACGTATCACCCGGCTTGACCGGGCCGTTCGTCCCCCTAAGCTGAGCGCATGGAAGCCCTCTCCGCAGCTCACCAGATTCTTGACAACATGGTCACCCAGCTGGGTTTCGAGGTGACCATTGAGGAGCAGGAAAGCCCGGAGGGGGCCTGCCTGCAGATTTTGACGGAAGAGAGTGGTCTGCTCATTGGAAAGCATGGCGACCGCCTTGATGACCTGCAGTATCTGGTGAACCGCATGCTGCAGAAGAAAATGGAGGATCCTCCGCGTATCCGGATCGATTGTGATCACTTTCGTGTAAGGCAGGAGGAGAAGCTCATCTCGACCGCGCGGGAACTCGCCTCGAAGGCCAAGGAAAGTGGCAAGCCCATGAAGATGCGGCCCTTGAATGCCTACCATCGACGCATCGTGCACAATGCCCTGATCGATGACGACGAAGTGGAGACGGTTTCCCCGAGGAGTGATGAGCGCCTGAAGCGGATCCTGATCCGTCCCGTCTCGTAGCAGAGCTGCGGATCCCCAGATTGCGTTTCCGCACAGGGGCGGCAGCAGAATCCAAGTCAAAGAGCGGCCAGAGCACGATGGAAACTCACCGCCTGGTTCTGCCTGAAGATCTCAACCAGTACGGATATCTCTTTGGTGGACGCCTCCTGCGGTGGGTGGACGAAGCCAGCTGGATTGCGGCGAGCCTGGATCTTCCCCGGTGCCGTTTTGTCACCATGGGAATGGATGAAGTCGTGTTCCGTCACAGTGTGCAGGAGGGAACCATTCTCTCCATTCTCTCCGAACAGAAGAAGCTGGGAACGACTTCGGTGACGTACGAAGTGACCGTGAGACGCGGCAAGGGCAGGGACAGTGAGCCGATTTTCACGACACGGGTCACCTTCGTGAACGTGGACGAGCATGGTGACAAGGTGGTCATCGAAACCTGAGATGATGCCGGATTCGCAGGAAGTCGATGTCTCTCTTGCCGTTGACAAGCTGGACGATCAGGAGGCCTGGAGGAAAGCCGCCGCGCGCAGATTGAAGATCTCTCCCTCGCGCATCGCGAGCGTGAGCCTTCTCAAAAAGTCGATCGATGCCCGCAAGGCGCCGGTGCGGTTCCGCCTGAGACTGCTGGTAGGAATCGGCGCTCCGGTGCCGCAGGAGGAGCCTCGGTGCCCCGTAATCCCCGAGGTTTCCTCCCAGGCCCGGCGGATCGTAATCGTGGGTTGCGGCCCGGCGGGAATGTTTGCGGCCCTGCGGTGTCTCCAGCTGGGGCTTTGTCCGGTAATCCTGGAGAGAGGGAAGGACGTTTCTGCGCGGCGTTTTGATCTGGCGCCAATCCTGCGGGAAGGTCGGGTCCTTGAAGATTCGAACTATTGTTTCGGAGAAGGTGGAGCAGGAACGTTTTCTGATGGCAAGCTTTACACGAGGGCTACCAAGCGAGGTCCAGTGCGTGACATTTATGAGATGCTGGTAGCTCATGGAGCAGCAGCGGAGATTCTGACGGATGCACATCCTCATATTGGTTCGAATCTCCTGCCCAATGTGGTGAAGGCCCTGCGGGCCACGATTCTGGAATCCGGCGGGGAAGTGCACTTTGAGAGCAGGGTCGAAGGATTGCTGCTGAGCGGAAAGGGCAACCGGATCAGTGGCGTTGTTACCGCGGATGGGAGAGAATTCCAGGGGGCAGGAGTAATCCTCGCAACGGGGCACTCCGCGCGGGACATCCATCGACTCCTTCTGAGTCACGGTGTCGCTCTGGAGCAGAAGTCGTTCGCGATGGGGGTGCGGATAGAGCATCCCCAGCCCTTGATTGACAGCATCCAGTATCACTACGATCACGGGGTGAAGCGTCCGCGGGCCCTGCCGGCCGCCCGCTACCGGCTTGCGACCACCGTAAAGGGTCGCAGTGTCCATTCGTTCTGCATGTGCCCGGGCGGTTTCATCGTTCCCTGCGCGACCTCCAACGATGAACTGGTGGTTAACGGGATGTCGCTTTCGCGGCGGGATTCGCCCTTCGCCAATAGCGGAGTGGTGGTCGGCATTGAACCAAGGGACACGGAATCCTGGCAGGCGGAACATGGTGTGCTGGCTGGAATGGCTTTACAGGCTACGATCGAGCAGGCTGCCAAGGAGGCAGGGGGCGGGGGGCAGGTTGCACCTGCGCAGCGCCTCCTCGACTTTCTTGAAGGGGGACTTTCGGACGATCTTCCAGAAACGAGTTACTTTCCCGGAGTTCGCTCCGCATCCCTCGCCGATTTGCTGCCGGATTTCATCTCACACCGCCTGCGTGAGGGCCTGTTGCGGTTCGGGAAGGCGATGCCGGGTTATCTCAATGGGGAAGCGCTTCTGGTGGGCTTTGAGACCCGGAGCAGTTCCCCGGTCCGGATTCCCCGCTCCCCGGACAGCTTCCAGCATCCCGGGGTGATCGGACTGTTCCCCTGTGGTGAGGGAGCAGGTTATGCCGGGGGAATCGTTTCGGCCGCGCTGGATGGCAGGAGGTGTGCCGAGGCGGTGGCGGAGTCCCTGCTCTCAGCCTGACGCCGTGACTCTTGAGGGCCGGTAGCGGTGAGAAAGTGGCGATCCTCGTGATCTTCCCGCAACCACCGGGCTCGTTGACCCCCTGCGCTTCCGGTCGCTTGTTCGAAAGCGTTGTGTCTCCAGCCCGTGGAGATTACAACACGTTCATGAACTACTGGCTTATCAAGTCCGAACCACATGTCTACGGGATCAACCAGTTGAAGAAGGAGGGGCGGGCCGAGTGGGACGGGGTTCGCAATTACCAGGCTCGCAACATGATGCGGGACGGGATGAAAATTGGGGACCTTGTCCTGTATTACCATTCCAATTGTGATGTTCCCGGGGTGGTGGGGATCGCACGCGTGGTGAGTGACCCCTATCCTGATCACACGCAGTTCAACAAGCGGTCCAAGTATTATGACGAGAAATCGAGTAAGGATAATCCGCGTTGGATTCTTGTTGATTTTGAGTTTGTGGCTGAGTTTTCCCGGGAAGTAAGCCTCGCGGAAATGAAAGAGGACGCGAGGCTCGAAGGCATGGTCGTTCTTCGGAAGGGGAATCGGCTTTCAATCACTCCCGTGGAAGGCAAGCACTTCCGCCGTGTATGCAAGCTGGGTGGCTGGGATCCCAAGGCGCAGTGAGTAGCTGGGCGCTTTTTGCCGTGACCGCTCTCTCTTTCTTCCCTCGGTCGCCGGAGCGGGAAAGGACCTGATCAGGAGGGAAGAAGGCTCTCTACATGGCTGCGGGCCACCTGGATGCAACTGCGGTGGAAGGCAAGTTTTTGAGCCACCTTGCCCACGCTTGCACTGCCGGCCATGATCGCGACAAGGAAGGATGCTTCTGCGCCGGAATCGATATCCTCACGGACGGTTTTGTTTTTCTGACCGCGCTTGAGGGCATCGAAAATAGACCGTCGCCAGACACCGTAGATCGATCCGATTCGTTTGCGAAACCCCTCGTCAAGGGGGGACATCTCCACCGCAAAATTGCAGATCGGGCAGCCGTTGAACAGGAATCCGCACTCGGGGTCCTCCTCCTCAATGCGCTTCAGAAAGCGAGCGAGGATCTTGCGCAGGACAGGAACGGGATCGTTGGTGTCGCGGAGGGGATCTACCCACCAGTTGTTCACAGCGCCAAGTAGGAATTCATCGAGAACGGCATACCCGAGTTCATTCTTCCCGGCGAAGTGATGGAAGAGCGCGCCCTTGGTGATGCCGGCCGAAGCGACAATGCGGTTGAGACTCCCGCCCTGGAATCCGTGTCGGTAGAATTCGCGGTAGCTGGCTTCGAGTACCTTGCGGCGGGTCCGTTTGGGATCGCGCAGGCGGGGCATGGAGGGAACTTACATACCTCCCGGAATGTTGCAAGCGGAGGACGGGGAGAATGCCTTTGTCGGGGTCAAAGAGTGGTTGCTCCCGGACCTCCGGGTGAGGGCACAAGGCTCCCATGCTGGGGGGTGTCCCGACCTTCCCTGAGCCCCGCCCCCGGGATTTGAGGGACAACGGTGGGCGAGGCCCCCTCAGCGTGGTCCGGGCGGGAGTTTTTCGTGGAGGAAGCGAGTCATCGTCTCGTAGAGGTGTCGGCGCGCGTTCCGTCCTTCCCTGATGGAATGCGTTCCTCTTGGGTAGGTCATCATGGAGAATGGTTTGTTGTATTCGATAAGCTTGTCCACGAGCTTGAGGTAGGTCTGGTAGTGGCAGTTGTCGTCCGCGGCCCCGTGGATGAGGAGCAGGTTGCCTTTCAGGTTCTTTGCATGATTGATTGGAGACCCCTGGCGGAACGCCTTTCGGTTCTCCCGCGGCAGGCCCATGTAGCGCTCCTGGTAGATCGTGTCGTAGTGTCGCTGATCGGGAACCGAGGCTACCGCGATGGCGGTGTGGTAGAGATCCGGGTATTTGAAGATCGCGTTCAGACTCATTGAGCCGCCGCCACTCCATCCCCAGGAGCCTACCCGCCCGGGGTCCAGCCAGGGTCGCTCCTGGAGGACCTTGCGGACCGCAGCGGCCTGATCGCTGGGGGGGAGGATTCCAATCTTGTGAAACGCCTCCCTCCGCCAGGCCCGTCCCAGGGGGGCGCGGCTGCCACGATTATCAAAGCTCATGATGATATAGCCCTGCTGGGCGAGCATGTGGTGCCAGATGTTTCCCCAGCTGTCGCGGACGACCTGCCCTGCCGGTTCTCCATAGACGTAGATCAGGAGGGGGTATTTTCGCCCTGGGTCGAGGGTGGATGGCTTGATGCAGCGGGCAGGCAGGCGGACGCCCGGTTCAATTTCAACCTCGAAGAATTCGACTGGTGCGAGTCCGAGGGCCGCGACGGTGCGATGGAGTTCCGCATTGTCCTCGAGGGTTTCGACAACCTTGTGATCGGGAAGGCTGACAAGCCGGGTCACGGGCGGGGTGTCTGCGTTGGAGCTGGTCCAGACCGCGAAGGCCCCGGTCGGAGAGATACGGTAGCGGTGTGTCCCACGGGATTCCGCCCCGGGAGTCAGGCGGGTGATACCCTGGCCATTGAGACCCGCGCGGTAGAGATAACGCTGGGTCGGAGTGCGGGGGGAGGCCAGGAAGTAGGCCCACTCTCCCTTCCGGTCCACGTGCTGGAGATCGATATCGAACGGGGCCGGGGTAATGACGGTGGTTTCGCTGCCATCCCGCGAGATCCGGTAAAGATGTTCCCAGCCGTCGCGTTCGCTGGTCCAGGTGAAGGCGGCATCATCCGCGATCCAGTGAAGATCGTTGTGCATGACCACCCAGGCGGGATCCTTCTCTTCCAAGATCCCCTTTACGGATCCATCCTTGCGCTGGGCAATCAGCACGAGTTTGGTGTTCTGGGACCGGTTCAATTGCTGAAGGACGAGTTCGCTGGAGTTTTCCCGTCCGGCCCATTCCATTCGCGCGAGGTAGTGTTCCCGGGGGTCTCCGGGTACCTGCAGCCAGGTGGTTTTTGCAGTAGAGATTTCGACTACTCCCACGCGGCAGGCGGCATTCCTTTGACCAGCCTTGGGATAACCGAATCTGGTTGCCTTCGGGTAGCGCCCGGAGACGTGATCCAGCATGATTTGCTGGCGAACACCACTTTCGTCGAATTGCCAGTAGGCGATCGCGGCCCCATCAGGACTCCAGCGGAATCCATCCCGGATGCCGAGCTCCTCTTCGTACACCCAGTCAAAACGTCCGTTGAAGACATGCCTCGACCCAGAGGTCGTGAGGGTGCGGATAGAGTGATCCGAGAGGGCTTCGAGATGGATGTTACGATCGCGAACGTAGGCCACGTGTGTGCCGGTCGGGCTGAGCTTGGCGAACATGAGGGAAGAGGGCCTCGCATCCTCTCCACCCAGCTGTCGGAGTGCCCCGGTCTCGCGGTGGAGGATCCAGTAGTCTCCCCTTGAGTTGGAGCGCCAGACGCGCTTGGAATTGGTGTAGAGCAGAAGAAGGGAATGATCGGGTGACAGGGTATAGCCATCTATCTTGAGGGCTTTTTCTTCTCCGTCCGGCACAAGATCCTCTGCCGACACGAGGCGGCGCGCCTGGTCGTGCTTGCCGGCGGTCGCGAGCCAGATTTCCTCCTGATCCCTGTGTGTTCCCTCTTTGAGCGCCTTGAGGAAGGTGTAACGGACACCGTCTTCCAGCCAGCGGAGATTGAAGCGCTTTTCCTTGAAATCCTCCCTGTCGTGAATGCGTTCGAGGGTAATAAGGGAATCAGGAGAAGGCGCTTCTGGTTCGGCTTTGATCAGGTGCGGGCCGAGGACAACTGGAACCAGGAAGCCCATTTTCGCAAGTTGAGCTCTGGGAATGAATCGGGACATGGCAAGGGAAGAAGGCGGGCTGGAAAACCGGATCTGCTGGACCTGGTGCAGGCCCGTTCCTGAGAATAAAAGCAGACATTTGAAATGTCACGAGTCACCCTTGCGCGGCTGATGAGATTTGATGTCCGGGCTCTTGTTTTTGTCGGGTTGCTTGCCGGGGGACACCTGGTCGAAGGTCGTTTTGTTCACCCGGGGCTGCTGCACACACGGGCAGACCTTGTCCGCATGCGAGAGGAGGTTGCCTCCGGGAAGGGGCCGGTATTTGAGGGGTTCAAGCTCCTGGAGGGGAGTCCTTACGCAGCATCCGGCTATGCCGCAAAAGGCCCGTTTCCCGCCTGGGGGCGGGCTCCGAATATTCGCAAGGGGGAGGCGGAAAGTGACGCCCTTGCCGCCTATCAGAATGCCCTGATGTGGGCAATCACGGGCAAGAAGAATCATGCGCAGAAGGCAATCAGCATTCTCAATTCCTGGACCGGCACCCTGAAGAAGGTTGGTGGCATTGATGGAGTGCTGGCTGCCGGATTGCAGGGCTTCATGTTTGCCAATGCAGCAGAACTTCTGCGCTATACGGATTCAGGGTGGAGTGAAGCGGAGGCAAGGCGCTGTGGTGAATGGTTTCGGAATGTCTGGGATCCGACGATTGAGCACTATGCCTATTTTGCGAATGGAAACTGGGAAACTGCGGCCTTGCAGACCCGGCTTGCAATTGCGGTTTATTGTGATGACCGGGACATGTTTGAGGAAGTGGTTCGCTATGCCGTTGCAGGAGCGGGAAATGGGAGCATTCCGCACATGGTCATCGACCCTACCGGGCAGTGCCAGGAAACCACGAGAGCCCAGCACTATGCCCAGTTGGGAATAGGCTTGCTCGCATGTGCAGCCGAGGTGGCCTGGAACCAGGGGGTGGATTTGTATGGTTGGGGAGATAATCGAATTCTCCGGGGGTTCGAATATACCGCCCGCTACGGACTCGGGGAAGAGGTTCCCTTCCGGCACTACCTCGACCGCACCGGGAAATATGGCTACAGGGGACGTTATAGCAACTACACGAAGATCTCTCCGGTTAGTCGCGGCAGGTTCTTCCAGATCTTCGAAAGGGTCTACAATCACTATCAGCACCGCAGGGGAGTCCCGGCACCCTATTCGGAACGGGTTGTTAGACTGAAGGAGCCGGAAGGCTTCAGCAGCGATAACATAGGGCTGGGGACCCTGACTCACCGGCGGAATCCTGCAGGTGCCCCGGTTGTTCTCGGCACTCCCGGCACGCCAGCGGGGTGTGTCGCGCGGAGCCTGCAGAATGGTATTCGTCTGCGATGGGTCACCTCGGTAGACCCCTTGGGATGCAGTGATGCAGCAGCTTATGAGGTCACTCGGTCTTCTGAGTCGGGAGGGACGTTTCGGACCGTGGCCTCGGGTCTGAAGAGCCCCGAATTCCTTGATACGTCGGTGAAACCAGGGGCGCTCTACTTCTACAAGATAACGGCAAGCAATACAGCGGGAACGAGCAGTCCTTCCGCGGAGATCGCCGCCAGTGCGGGTTTGCCGGGAAGCTGGAGGGTTGCGGATGTGGGTGACCTGTCCATACCCGGGTATGCCGAATACGATGGGCGAGTATTCTCGCTGGAGGGAGAAGGTAACGATATCGGAGGCCGGTCAGACGAATTTTTCTACGTTCATACGGCGATGGAGGGAGACGGGGCGATTACGGCTCGAATCCGGCGCCCAATGAGTTCGCAGTGGACGAAACCGGGGGTCATGATGCGCGAGTCCCTGGATGCGGACGCCCCGCATGTAGCGGTCCTCCTGCAACCGCATTGGAATGGCTCCATCGTCTCAAGGAAGGAGAAAGGGGGAAATACCGGAACCGGCAGGCTCGAGCCACTTGGAGAGGAACATGTGATCAAGAAGAACCGGCTGAGCAGCCCTTACTGGGTGAGGCTGGAGCGGGTCGGCGATATGTTCAGTGGTTTCATGTCGGCGGATGGTGTTGCGTGGCAGAGACTTGGCTCAGTTGAAGTCAGGATGGGCAGGGTGCTGCAGGTAGGGCTTCCTGCCTGCTCACAATTGCATGGCGTCACCACGACAGTCACCTACGACAGGATCAGGGTGCCGTCGTGGAGAATGCCAGACCACTGACACTGAAGGTCTTCCCGATTCATTCGGGTCTGAATTGCTCGGCAAAGCGCCAGTTGGTGGTGTAGTCCCGGGTCAGGGGAACGTCTGATACCTCCGCTCGCACCATTTCGACGGGAATGCGGTTGCCCCGCAGTACCCGATCGTGGAATTCGCGTGCGCTCATTTTTCCTGATGCCACCAGTTCCCGATGGAGAACGTGGAATTGCATGCCTCCGAGCATATAGGCGCATTGGTAGAGGACGGGTGTTCCGGGGGCGAGAGAACGACGGACCTCGCCCTCCGCGTGGGTGCGCTCGTGTCCGACCACGTCGACGAGAAGGTCGACGCATTCCTGGGGGGTGAATTCTCCGAGATGGTAGCCGAGGGAGAAGATGATGCGGACGCACCTGTGCATCCGCCAGAAAAGGAAGCCCATTCTGTCTTCAGGCGTTCTGGCAAACCCGCGGTCCCAGAGCAGCATCTCCCAGTAGAGGGCCCATCCCTCGGTCCAGAAGACGGTATTGTAGATGCGACGGTGGGTATTGTAGCGGGAGGTCATGAAGTCCTGGAGGTGGTGGCCAGGGATGAGTTCGTGGTGGACGGTGGCTGCTGAGAAGTGCGGATTGTTTCCGCGCATGCTCATTAACTTGTCCGCGTGGTCCATATCCTGGTGAGGGTAGGAGACGCTGATTGTGGAGCCACCGGTGAAAAAGGGATTATAGCGCTGCCGCCCCGGTGACATCATGCCCACCCGCCAGCTGTCCTTTGCGAGCTGGGGAATGGTCACCAGGTCGTGTTTCTCGAGGTAGGCGATGGCTTCCAGGGCGAGGCGGCGGATCACTTTCGACTGTTCCCCGGGTGCAACGTGCTTTCCCTTGACGTGCTCGAGAGCCGCGGCGGCATCGTCCCCAAAGCCGAGCTCCCTCGCGACTTTTTTCTGTTCCGCGACGCACCAGGCCAGTTCACGTTTGCCGAGCTGTACCAGTTCAGCGGCGGAGTAGGGGATCATGGCCTCACGAAGAAGCTCAGCGAGCCTGTCCCTGCCTGCCGGGGCAGCATGGTTCTCGCCATTGAATCCTTCCTGTGTGGTGTTTTGGACCGCTTTGGGTTTGCGCTTGGGATCCGGCTTGAAAACGTCGGCATAAGCACCCAGGGCGGTGGTCAGTTTCTTGCTTGGCGCTGTAATCCACCAGGTCAGCAGCGGATCGTAGCCCCGGTAGTAGTTGAACCAGTTTTCGACAGTCCGTTGCAGTTCGCGGGTCGCGTCCTCCGCGGTCTTGAACCGGCCCTCGGCGATCTTATCGAGTCCCTCTTCCTTTTGACGATCGCGACTGGCGATCACGAGAGCCTCCGTCTTCTGCCGTTGCTCATCGATGTGCCGGGCCAGGCTTTCGAGGTCTGGAGCGAGTTTCTGTGGATCATACTGTTCCTGGGCGCGCCGACGATATTCGAGGTTGGTAACCTTCTCCACGAAAGGAACGAGAACGGCGGCGGAGCGGAGTTGCTTCACCTCGTCCACAAAGCTGGACTGATCCCGTTCGAGGCGGTGGCGGAAGAGGATATAGTCGACCTGGCCGGGGCGATTCATCCCGCTGAAGTCCATTTCCAACAGGACCTTGTGCCAGTCGAGGTAAAACTTCTTGATCCCCTCGAGGCGGCGCTCCTCGAGGCGGGAGGGGAACTCCCGCTGATAGGTGTCACGATCCCGGTGATAGCGGTCGAGCAGATCGCGGAAGTCATTGGCATGCGAAGTAATCACGTCCTGGCCGCTGGGTGGCAGGTAGGAGGGGCCACGAGTGGACACCTGGGCAGGAAGGAGCCCGCTGACGGCGAGAGTCAGGAGCACAGGAACGGTGAGGGGGAGACGGGTCTTCATGGCGAGAATGGGCTGAGCTGGTTCAGGGTTGAATCCGTGCACGTCGGCATCCGCTCGTTTCTACGAGGACATGCAGGATCTATTTCGGGTTGTTGTAATTCGGCGGCTCGATGCCAAGGAGGTGCTTGCGGAAGAAGTCTACGCGCTTGCGATGACCGTGATGCCCCCCGCCTCCGTGGCCCCCGTTGGGAACAACGACGAGTTCGAAGTCCTTGTTGGCACGGATGAGGGCATCGGCGAGGCGCATGGTGGACTCGGGAGGAACGTTGCGATCCAGTTCTCCCACGATGAGGAGGAGTCTGCCCTCCAGTCGGTGAGCGTTGTCGATATTCGATGATTCCGCATAGTGCGGTCCGACAGGAAAGCCCATCCATTGCTCGTTCCAGGAGGCCTTGTCCATCCGGTTGTCATGGCAACCGCAGGAAGAAACCGCCACCTTGTAGAACTCCGGGTGAAAGAGAAGGGCGCCAGTAGAGCTTTGTCCGCCGGCGGAGCCCCCGTAGATGCCAACGCGGCTGATGTCGTACCATGGGTTTTCCCGCGCATAGGCCTGATGCCAGAGAATGCGATCGGGGAATCCGGCGTCCTTCAGGTTCTGCCAGCAGACGTCATGAAACGCCTTGGAGCGGTTGGCGGTTCCCATGCCATCGACCTTGATGACTACGAAGCCCTGGTCCGTCCATCCGGAGTATCGGCGGCCCGGACTCCAGCGTTTAGGGACATAGGAATCGTGGGGTCCGGCATACATGTCCTCAAGGACGGGATACTTCTTGGCAGGGTCGAAATCGGCGGGCTTGCAGATGATGCCCCAGATGTCGGTCTTCCCGTCGCGTCCCTTGGCCGAGAAGACCTCGGGTGGAGCCCAGCCCGTGGCGAGGAGTTCCGAGACATCGGTTTCCTCCAGTTTGCACACGAGCTTGCCATTCGAGACATTTCTGAGCTCGTGAATGGGTGCTTGGTCGACCCGGGAATAGGTGTCGATGAGAAATTGCCGGTCCGGAGAGTAGCTGATCTCATGGGTCCCATTGCCATCCGTCAGTGCTGTAAATCCGCTACCATCGAAATTCACGCGGTAGTAGTGGATGAGGTAAGGATCCTGCTCTTCGTGCCGCCCGCTGGCCCGGAACCAGATCTGCCGCGCCTCCTCGTCCACCTTGTCGATGTAGCGGACGACGAATTCACCAGCGGTGACTGCCTTCATTAAGCCGGAGGCGATATCGACGAGGTAGATGTGTCGGTGGCCGTCCTTTTCGGAGAGGTAGAGGAGCTCCTTGCTGCCGGAGAGCCAGTTCACTTTCGCCATGCCGAGGCGGAGGGCGTGCTCGGTCCAGATGAAGGTATCGGTCTGCTCGTCGATGATGTTCCGGGGCTTTCCGGTAAAGAGGTCGAGTTCCACGATGCGGAAGCGTTGATGCCCACGGTCGATCTTCTCGTAGCGTACGTGCCGCCCATCGCTGGTCCAGCGCAGGCGAGGGCTGCGAAAGTCGATCAGTCCTCCTTCTGGTTTCCTGTGCTCCCGCCGGGCGACATCGAACCAGTTCAATTCGTGGATGGTGAACTTGTCTCCGGGGAGGGCATATCGGCGGGAGTGCAGTTCGGCCCGGCCTCCCTCCTTCGGGGATGAGGCCACCATGTGGACCTCACCCACTTCGCCCGGTTGGACCCTGAAGGCGATCAGGTTATTTGAATTCGGAGCCCAGAAGGGAGCCTGATAGCCGTTATTCTCCGCGCCATCCTTCGTGAGCTGGATCTCCGGGGCGCCATCCCTGTTCTCACGGATCCAGAGGTTGTGGTCCTTCAGGAATGCGCGCCATTTGCCGTCCGGGGAGAGGTCGCGGGGAGCCCGGTAGGGTTTTGGTCCCGCTTGGGCCTTCTTCTCCTCTTTCTTCGAGGGGGGTGCAGGGACAGGAGGCTGGTCGACCTGCTCGATCCGGTAGGTATTGAGATTACAGCGGAACCACTTTCCCTGGAAACGGAAGGTTGTGGTTCCGGTCCGGAGATCGAATTGCAGTTGCTCGAGGGGCAGTTGGGTGGGCTTGGGCTCTCCGGCGCCAGCCTGTTTGAGGGCGGCTGCAAGCCGGGCATGATCAAAGGCTCGCTCGCGCAGGCCCTTCTGCAGGTCGACCAGGATAAATTCGCGCTCTCCCCCGGCGAGATCATTGCGATACCACATCCAGGAAGCATCCGGTGCCCAGTTTGGGCTGATGCGCTGCTTGTAGACGTTGGCCCAGAGTGGAGAACAGGCAGCAAACAGGGTCAGGAGGACTGCGAGGGCTTGATGATTCTTCATGTTGCTCCCTTGAGTCTCCGAAAAAATGGTGTCCTCATGCAATCACACAGTGCTGTCATTGGGCCGGATAGAGAAATCAGGAGTGATTACTTTGGGCGATGTGCAGGCTGGCCAGACTGCTGTAGAAAGAAGCCATGTCTCTACAGGATCGTCGCCACTTCCTTGCCGCCTCTGCCGCCCTTGGGACGGGATACTGGATCGGAACCTCTCCCAGGAGTCGTGCCGCCTCCCCGAACGAGAAGCTCAATATCGCCTGCATCGGTGTAGGAGGACAGGGAGGAGGAAACCTCGGGAGGGTCGCGGGGGAGAATATCGTGGCGGTATGTGATGTCGATGAGAAGCGGGCTGGAAAAAACTGGACGCGTTTTCCGAAGGCGAAGCAGTTTCGTGATTTCCGCAGAATGCTCGACGTGATGGACAAGTCCATCGATGCGGTGGTGATCAGCACGCCTGATCACACGCACTTTCATCCAGCTCGGCAGGCCATGCTGATGGGAAAGCATGTATACTGCGAGAAACCCCTCGCGCACTCTGCGTGGGAGTGCCGGGAACTGACCCGGATTGCGAGGGAAATGAAGGTGGCCACTCAACTTGGAAACCAGCGCCACGCCAACGGCGGAATGCGGAGGACGGTAGAGGCGGTGCAAGGCGGCATGATCGGGAAGATCCGGGAGGTGTACGCTTTCCAGGGGGGAAGCCGTGGGATGCCGGCGTTACCGGGGGACTTTCCCCCCGCTCCCAGTCACCTTGACTGGGACCTCTGGCTCGGACCGGCCAAGGCGAGGCCTTACAGTCCGGCCTACTGTCCCTACAACTGGCGATTCTGGTGGGACTTCGGAACGGGCGAAACAGGCAACTGGGGATGTCACACACTGGACATCCCCTACTGGGCACTTGGCCTGAGTCACGCGAAGCGGGTGGACCTGGATGTTGTTCCGGAGGCGTCCGAGATCGATTCCCAACGAACGCCCAAGCGCATGCAGACCCGCCTGGAGTTCGCAGCTTCCAAGGACGGTAAGCGCCCCGCAGTGTCCGTGCACTGGTGGCATGGCGGCCCCCGCAAGGAGGTCTTCAACAAATTTGGTGCCGACCAGAAGCTGGTCCTTTTCGTGGGCGAAAAGGGAACAATCTCAGCGGACTTCGGGGGCTACACCGCCAGGATGTTTGACGGATCGGATCCGGTTGTTCCGCCGGAGTCGATCTCGCCCTCGCCCGGATTTCATCAGGAGTGGATCGGGGCGGCGAAGGGTGGCCGGCGTGCGACGTGCGACTTTGTTGACTATAGCGGACCGCTGGCCGAGGGGGTTCTCCTGGCCAACGCGGCCTGGCGCTCCGGGGGTGGGTTCGACTGGGATGCCGGCAAGTTCAAGCCAAGCGGTAACGGAAAGGTGGAGAAGTTCATCCACTCCGAATTCCGCGACGGTTGGAAAGTTTAGGCTCTGCTGGCTCAGTTCCCTCGCAAGCGCGCAAAATAGGGAGCTCCCCCCGGGGAGACGGGATTGGCAAGACGCAGGGTCACCGTGGCGGTGCCGTCCCCATTGTCGACCTCGGTGATTAGTTCGGTCAGGTCCGGATCGGATGTCCAGGTCACCAGGTCGCTGGATACCTCAACGGTAAGGGTGCCCCGGGCGTCGAGGTTTCGCTGATAGCGAAGAACGAGGTAGTTTCCGATTTCGCCACCAATTTCCATGTTTTCGACGGTGATCCATGGTCCCGGAGAGTCCACAGCAAGGTCCGGACGTGATCCGTAGAGAAACTCCAGAAAGTTGCTGATTCCGTCGAGGTCGTCGTCGTTGCCGGGGCCACCCGCGAGGTCAAATTCAGCAGCCCAGGCAGCGTAGTCGGTTCCGGCGGTCTCGGCTGTTCCCGGTGAGCCACCCGGGAATCTGCTGGTTGTCCAGCTGGCCGCCAGCGCGGGGTCCGGATTGCTCGTGGGGTTCACGAGTACGAGACTTGGACCTGCGCCGTCTGCCGCCGTCGGCCAGGGATCCTGGTCGTTGTAGACAAAGTTGATGATAGGATTGAGGTCCGCACCGGAAACCAGGATCTGTTCACCATCATTGCTGACGCGGCCGGAGTATTCAAACCACTGAATATCCGGGAGAGAGCCATAACGGGCCTCGTAGGCCAAGCGGTTGCGAATGAGAAGCAGGCGGGCCCCGGAAGCGAGAACCGTGGCATCGGGAAAGGTAAAGTCGACTCCACGGTCGAAGTGCACACCAGTGAGATCGATAGTTCTGCTGCCGATGTTCAGGAACTCGAGGAACTCGTAGTCATCACGGTCGTTGCTTGCGGCCGTCTCGACCGGGAGCGTGGGATTTGAAGGGTGATAGTGCATCTCGGCAATGACGAGATTGCCGGGACCTGCAGGTTCGGTATCAATAGTGAAGAGAGCTTCGTTCAGAGCGCTCCACTCGCCCGTGTCATTACTGTAGGCGCGAGCCCGCAGCATGGCTGGTCTGCTCAAGTAGAAGGGGTCTGAAACATTCTCTCCGCCCCCGTCACCTCCGGCAGTGGTCTCCCCTCGCAGGATCATGTCCATTCGCATGTCTGAACTGGTTCCGCTTCCCTGGTGAACCTCGACAGCGATGCTGTTGGTGCCGGACCTGAAGGAATTTACCGGGATTGTATAATCAGACCACGCGTCTTCATTGCCGGTGGTGCTGCTTGCATACTGGTCGTGGCCTGCGTTGGCTGGGAGGTTCGGGGTGCGGACGATTTCGGATCCATTAAGGTAGACTGCTGCTGCATCATCGTACTTCAGGCGGAGGGTGAAGCGCAGGAATTGGGTGGGATCAGGAATAGTCGCGGTGGTGCGAAAGTAGGTGGTGGCGTATTTACTGCTGCTGCTGGGGCCGAAGGAAAGGGTGGTGCCTGATCCCTCTCCATCCGAGCCATAGCCAAGTTCGGAGGGGCCTTCCGACCAGGAAGAGTCGTCAAATCCGCTCTGGCGCCACCCCGTGTCCTGGTCGCTCCCGTTATCGAGGTATTTCCAGACATGCCCCGTGGTGATGAAGGTCTGCGCGGGGGGCACCTGGTTGCCTCCGCCGAAGGAAGCCAGGGTAGCGGTCGGATTTGGAATTCCTCCGGGGAGCCTGGGGTCGCTGCCGTCGAGGGTATAGTAGATGGTGTCGGCATTTGTTGACATCGTAAGCGGGGTATTCGGCAGGATGGACCCCCCATACTGACTGAAAACGGGTGCGATGGTATCCGGATACATGCCACTGGCCCTGAAACGGCCAATCATCGTGCTTGTCAGTCCCCTGAAGTGGTTGTTCACGAGGTTCTGCTGGTAATTGAGCCAGTCCTGATATTCGCGGAAACGGTTACCCCAGCGGGCGGATTCCGCGATAAAGCCCGGCCGGGCTTCGTCCACGCGTTTTTGAAGGCGCTCGATATTTTTAGCGGGCGTCAACGCGCCACTGTTGAAAAAGTGCTTATGGATTCGGTCTGCGACGAGCATGTCGAAGTCCGTGTTGCCACTGCGGAGCCTGTTCATCAGGTCCAGGGGGCCGGCTTGGTTCACCGAGCGATTCGTACTGCGCAGGAAGCCATCGGCGTCCTTCATCTGGAAGCGGAAGGGTTGCCCCTGAGCCTTGGAGCCGAGCAGCCTGACTTCGCTCTCAGAATTCCCGCTCACCCACAGCAGCATGAAGTCGATGAGGTTGGCGACATCAATATTGTTGTCGTTGTTTGCCCATGGATTGGGTCCTGATGCGAGTGCTTTCGCTTCATTCCAGAAGGCCCCGTCGCCATCGTAGACTTTCTCGTCGGCGCGGAAGCCGTCATTCAGGTTGACCACGTCGTAGTCGGCCTTGGGCCCGCCAAGATAACTCGAAGCCATGTCGGCATTCCATCGCTCACGGAGGTGATACTGCCCCCAGTAAGTGCCGTTCAGGTAGAGGTGTACAAAGCGCCCGTGTGGGGCAAGGTTTCCCATGTCCAGCATGGAGTCATCCGTGAACCTGTTGGACATGTAGGCACCGCGGGAGCTCATATCGTGGGACCCGCTGCGCAGGTCCATGATGTCAAAGCGGTCGGTTGGAGGGTAGTGCTTGTATTCGAATCCATCAAAAAGGGGATATTCGACCTTGGTAGCCCCATATTGCGATCGGAACCCGATGCGGAAGCTCTTCTTCGGGAAATTAGTGTAATACCCTCCGAAGTGTTTCAGGCCTGCGTTTTCCTGAAAGCCGCGCCTGCCGTCGGGAAAGATCATCTCAACGGAGGTTGGAGACTCGCTGCGTATGTTACCGCCACCCTCATTCTGGAAGGGGCCGGGATTGTCTGTCACGATGGAGACAGTAGGCACGGCCTTGAGGGAGCGGACCATCTGGGGCCCAAGGGTGGCCGACTGGGTGACGGAGGTGCGCATCCGGGGTTGGTTGACCACATCTTCGGGGAATAGGTAGGTCTGGGTGTCGATATTGGTTGGCCTGAATCCGGCCAAGTGAGCCATGGCCCGCACGATTGTTGTGCCAGTTACCCGGATCGGCCCTGTGTAGACCTCGCCCCTTGTGGGGCTGGGGGGGCTTCCATCCAGGGTGTAACGGATCTCCGCCCCCTCGAGGGAGGAGGTGATTTCGAGGTCAAATGGTTCCTCGAAGAATCCGCGATCGATACTGAATGAGGTGTCACCGACGAAGCCGTCAAAAGTGTCGCCATTGAAGCTACGAGGGGAGGGTATCGCAAGGTAACCGGGTCCCCCGAGTGAAGGATTGGTGATTCTTGTGCCTCGCAGTTCGGCGGTGATCAGCATGTCTGAACTGTTGAGGCCGTCATTGAGACCGTGAATGGCGAGGACGTTTGTCCCCGCGGTCAGTCTGTTGGCAAAAGAGGTAATGTCCCAATCCTGGAAGTTAACCGCTGAGTTGTCCGAGTGATTTCCTGTTGCCTCGGAGTTCCAGGTCAATCCTCCAGGCGCGTTTGCATCGGCCACCAAGGTGTCGTTGAGGTAGGCGACAAATCCGTCATCGTATTTCATCCTCAGGGTGAGGTTGGTAATGGTTGAAGGATCGCTGATTTCGAAGGGAACACGGATGTAGACCGACGTGTTCACGCCATTGAAATCATTGCCGAGATCACCATTTGCTCCAAACTCCTGAGCATAAGTATCGTTTTCGTCGTAACCGATGCCCATCTGGGCGGCCTGCCATCCGGAGTCATCAAAATCCTGCAGGGTCCAGTTCCCGCCGAGTGAATCGTCAGCGGGAATGAGGACCCTGACCTGTTGAGTTGGACTGATGAAGGTCGTAGGCGTCAGCCCCCCTCCCTGCATGAGTCCGTAGGAGGAGTCCTCAAACTGTTCCGGAACAGGATTTTGGGCGGTGCCGAATTCCGCAAGGATCGAGCTACTGTCCGGATGGACAAGAGCGAGGTATTCTCCTTCGCTGGAAAGCTTGAAGTTTGTATGAAGTTCCGATTCCGGGTCACGACGATCCTTGCCTGACGCAAATACCAGGAGGAAGCCGTTTTCTGCTATTTCCACCGCAGGGAAACTCCACATGGTGAGAGCGTCTTCCGTATCAGTGAGGAAGTAGCCCCCAAGGTTCACGGGATCAGTGCCGGAGTTGAAGATCTCGATCCAGTCAGAGGCATCACCATCCTCATCCTCGATGGTCGTCCGGTTGTCCGACATGAATTCTGTTATGTAGAGACGGGCAATTGCCGGCGAGGTGCCAAGGAACCAGACCGTGAGAAGGCAGAGCACCAAGGAGGAATGACGAAGGGGCATCATGGATTTGTCAGTTTCAAACAGGGGGATCGTAATGATAGGGATTAGGGAGGCTGATGGCACCCAAAATATGTAATTCCGGGATAGTTTGCGGGCGCGGGACCTCCTGAGATTGCCAAGCCTCCTGTTATTGGGCCCTGATCCTCCAATCTGGTCCGGAATCAGGAAATGATATCCCGAATGACCCGCGCTTCTTCCACGCCGGTGAGCCGCTGGTCGAGTCCCTGGAAGGGAAAGGACAGGCGCTGGTGATCGATGCCGAGGAGGTGCAGCATGGTAGCGTGCAGGTCCCGCACGTGGACGGGATTTTCGACAACGTTGTAACTGAATTCATCGGTTTTCCCGTAGTGAATCCCTCCCTGGATGCCTCCTCCCGCAAGCCAGCCGGAAAAACAGCGAGGGTGATGATCCCGGCCATAGTTGTCGCGGGTAATATTGCCCTGCCCGAATACGGTCCGGCCAAACTCGCCTGCAAAAACGACCAGTGTGTCGTCGAGAAGACCGCGTTTCTTGAGATCCTTGAGAAGGGCGGCAGTGGGTTGATCGACATCCCGGCATTGTCCCCGCATGTTGTCGGGAAGCCGGGAGTGGTGGTCCCATCCACGGTGGAAGAGCTGTACGAAACGAACGTTTCGCTCGGCCATGCGGCGGGCAAGGAGGCAATTGCGCGCGTAAGAGCCTGGTTTGCTTACTTCCGGACCGTACATTTCGAGAACCTCCTTCGGCTCGTCGGAGATGTCTGCCAGTTCCGGAACGGATTTCTGCATGCGAAACGCCATCTCCTGCTGTGCGATAGTGGTTTGAATCTCGGGGTCGCCGATGTCCTCAAGATGTTTCTCATTGAGCTTCCCGAGGGTGTCGAGCATGCGGCGGCGTACGTCGGCATCGACCCCCTTGGGGTTGGAAAGAAAGAGGACCGGGTCCCCGGTAGTCTGGAAGGAAGTGCCCTGGTGCCGGGAAGGGAGGAATCCGCTTCCCCAGAGGCGCGCGTAGAGGGCCTGCACGTTGACGCGTCCACTCCAGAAGGCGGAGGGAACAACGACGAAGTCAGGCAGGTCGCTGTTGAGGGACCCGAGTCCGTAGCTGAGCCAGGAGCCCATGCTGGGCTTGCCCGGGATCTCGGATCCGGTGCAGAAGGAGGTCTTGCCCGGGTCGTGGTTGATGGCGTTCGTGTTGAAGGAGTGAATCAGGCACAGATCGTCGGCTACTCCGGAGAGATGAGGCAGCAGTTCGCTCAGCCAGACTCCGCTTTTGCCCTGTTGTGCGAACTTGAACATGGTAGGTGCGACCAGCTGCTGCCGGCCCCGGGTCATTGTAGTGACCCGTTGGCCTTTGCTCACGGACTTGGGGAGCTCGGTCTTGAAAAGCTTGTGCAGGTCGGGCTTGTAATCGAAGAGATCGACCTGGCTCGGAGCTCCGGCCATGAAAAGAAAGATGATCCGCTTCGCCCTGGCAGCGTGGTGAAGCCCGGCTGAAGCCGCACTGCCGGCCTGCGGGACAAGCGAGGCGAGAGCAGTCGTTCCTAGTCCCATTCCGGAGTTCAGAAGGAAAGAGCGACGCGAGTGGAGGTTGTGAGTGCTGGCGAGCAGGTCGTTCATTGTGGTGGGGCAGGCTCTCGGGCCGCCGGTCTGGGAATGGGTCACGGAGTGTCGGGCAACCTCAGCTGGAATTCACTGCCGGGTCTTGGTGATATCCATGTTGTAGAGGGTATTCACGAGAATGGTCCAGGCGGCAAGGGTAGCTCGTTCCTCCGAAGTTTTCAGGGCCACGCCATCGCAGAGCTCCGCGGCCAAGGCTGAATTGGCGGTGTAGACTTTTTTGAGATCCCGCAGCAGCTCGCTCAGGGTGGCACGTTCCCCGGCCCCGGGCCTGTCTCTTATACACATCTCCGAGCCCACGAGACCGTACTAG
>CAWWCX010000006.1:0-27503 GCA_963935445.1 uncultured Roseibacillus sp. | reverse complement strand
CCCCCCCCCCCCCCCCCCCCCCCCCCCGCCCCCGCCCCCCCCCCCCCCGCCCCCCGCTTTTGCGCGGGATGCGCTGTTCGGGGCACAGGTCTGCGAAGCGGACCCTGAGCAGTTATACCCTGACTACCACACTTGCGCTCTCGGTCGGTGGCAAGCCTGTGCGTTGCCCCTACTGGGGAATGAGCTGCAATATGTTCAGGCCGGGCGTTTCTTTCTGGGATTCGGCGGGGAACCTTGAGCTAACCACCGGTGGTCGGCGGCCAACGAAGCCGCCCCGGCCCGCAGGCGAAACCGGATAGTGCCGCCGGGGACAAGGAGAGACCGGCGGGGAGCTCCAGGGAGGGAATCTGGGCTATCAGTGGCGGTGGGGACGGCAAAGGAGACGGAAGGTCCGGTCAGTTCTCCGGGGACTGTGTGGCGGAGGCCTCGCGGATCAGGAAGGGCGGAGGGACTCTCTTTTCAGACGTTGAACTTGAATTCGATCACGTCGCCGTCCTGGACCTCGTAGTCCTTGCCCTCGATGCGGAGTTTGCCGGCGTCGCGGGCAGCGGCCCGGGAGCCGGCCGCAGTCAGCTCGTGGAAGTGGCAGACATCAGCGGCGATAAAACCGCGTTCGAAGTCGGTGTGAATGACACCGGCTGCTCCCGGGGCCTTGGTCCCCGCAACGATAGTCCATGCACGTGTTTCCTTTTCGCCGGTAGTGAGGTAGGTGCGGAGCCCGAGGAGCTCGTAGACGGCCTTGATCAGGGTAGAGACTCCGGAATCGGGAACGCCCATGTCGGCAAGGAATTCCTGGCTCTCCTCGGGGCTCAGGGAAACCAGTTCCTCTTCGATGTGGGCCGAGATGACGACCACCTCGGCACCGTGGGATTCAGCGGCGAGGTTCTTGACGGTGGACACCAGAGGATGGTTTCCGGGCTTCTCCAGCGCGTCCGCCAGTTCGTCCTCGGCCACGTTGCAGGCGAAGATGGTGCGTTTGGAGGTCAGTAGGAAGAAGTCGTGCAGCAGTCGCTGTTCTTCTCCGGAAAGTTCGAGGGTGAGGGCGGGTTTTCCATCCTCGAGATGGGGATGCAGCTTTTCCAGAAGCGCGAGCTCCCTCTGCGCTTCCTTGTCTCCTCCCTTGGCCTTCTTCGCCCGGTTGTCACGCCGTTTCTCTACCGCAGCGAGGTCGGCAAGAATCAGCTCGGAGTTGATGATGTTGATGTCGCGAACAGGATCTACGGAACCGAGTTCGTGGATGATGTCGTCATTCTCAAAGCAGCGGACAACCTGGACGATGGCGTCCACCTCGCGGATGTTCGCGAGAAACTTGTTGCCGAGGCCGGCCCCTTCGCTTGCTCCCTTGACCAGGCCGGCGATATCGACGAACTCGATGGCAGTAGGAATGATCTGCTTGGATCCAGAGAGTTGTGAAAGGATTTCCAGTCGTTCATCGGGAACGGTGACCACCCCGACGTTGGGATCGATCGTGCAGAAGGGATAGTTCTCCGCCTGCGCATTCCTCGTGCGGGTGACGGCATTGAAGAGGGTGGACTTGCCCACGTTGGGGAGTCCCACGATTCCGGCCTTGAGCATGGTGAGCGGCTTAACCGAGATCGGCCCGGCTGACTACTCCAAGCTGCTACTCGATCGAGAAATTCTGCGGAAAACCGGCCGGATAGCCTGATTGCCCGGGGAGAGAGGGCAGCCCTTCTGCCTTGGGGGGAAGGAGGCTGCCATCGAAGCGGATCGCCCCGTCAGGAAGGCGCGGAGGGAGAAAGTGAAGAGGTGCGGCGTCTTGGCCGGAGCGGAGAGAGGCGGTCCTGCCTTGTGTGATTTGGGAGCGATCGAGCTTCTCGATATCCCCGGGGCTCACTTTCACGAGATGCGGTTGGCCGAAGCGGGTCAGGTCGCGAAGCTTGAAGGTGGCGAGGTCGCCACGGGTCACCTCTTCCTTGATCGAGCTACAGGAGGTGAAACAGGCCAGGCAAATCATGAGCATGGCGGAGGCTAGGAATGGATGCATGCGGACTGGGGGAATGGTTCTGCCAAATTGCCGGGGGAGCGCAGGGAAATCCCTGGAGAGTTATTGACACAGTTCGCGGGAAGATGTTCACAGATGATGAACACTTTATTCACGGCGAATCTTGAATGCTTTGCCCCCTTGATAGTTCGAGACGGCAGTCCTTGGAGCAGGAGGCCGGGAGGCTGGGGGAGGGCTCAGGGCTCTCCGTGGGGGTGAAGCAGGAGGTAGTTGCGGACCGGATTGTTCCAGGGCTTGCGTGTGGTGAGAGGACCTCCCCGGACGAGGGGCGACACCCAGAGGTCACTGGAGCGCCCCCCATCGAGATTGAGGGCGGTGGTGATGTTGAACCCGGGGAGAGGCTGGGCAGCAAGGGCGCGGCCCAGTGCAGAGAGCGTGGCCTTGCCGGCATGACCGAATGCCCAGCCGGAACGCCCATCCCAGACGAGGAAGGAACGCGGACTGGAGTGCTGGGTGTCGAGGCCGTCGACCAGACTGTCATTTTCGACGAGGAAGGGGCCGGCTTGCAGGAGATGGCGGGTCGGGGAGAAGGACCGCCAGTGCTGGCGCCGGAGGATGCGCGGCTTGTTCTCCACGGAAACGACACCAGAGGTCAATGCGGACTGGGAGTTCCATCTGCCGATATGCCTGCCTTCTTCAATTACCAGTCCGAGGGGGTGGCCCTCCGGGGTGAAGAAGCTGCCATTGATGGCCGCCAGAGCTCCATGGGCCTTGGCCGCAGCTTCGGCGGTGGGCCACTCGGTACCTGGGCCAGCCGCCTTGTCTGCGACCGAGAGGCGGTGGTTTCGTGCATCAAAGAGAAGAAAGGTGAGATTAATTCCCCTGGAGGTGACTCGCTGGACGCCTGTCGGGAGAGGGATGCGGGCTGATTGCTCAGATGGATGGAAGGGGAGGGCGAGCCTGCCTGTCCCGCGCTCGGGGAAGGATGGAACTGGCCCGGGAAGCTCGGCGTGGGCAGTGGATTGTTCCAACGTGGAGCCTGGAGGGGAACTTTCCGGGCCGGGCGTCCGGGAAGAGCAGGCGACCAGCCCCAGTGCGAGGAGTAGCACGGAGGGTCGAAGCGAGACCGATTCCCGGCCTGATAGAGAAAGAAGCATGGCTGGGCTGTTAAAGATCCGGGCGAGGGAGGCCGTTCTTTTTCGTTGCTGTTGTGATTGAAGAGCCTCGCTCGTTTTGTAAGGACTGCAAGCGTCCCCTTCGTCAGTCGTGCCCCGGAATCTCAACATGAAAAGAAGATTGCTCGTTTTTGCAGCCAGTGTGCAGATCCTCTCCAGCGAGGGGGCCACCCACGGCCCCATTTGTCAATGGCACGAGGACCCCTGCACTACAATGGCGGTCCACTGGATAGAGAGCGAGAGCGAGGGTGGGGGCGGTTGGGACAGTTCCGCCGGGCCCTTTGCCCGGAGCGAACAGGGCTCGGTGGTCCTTCGGCGGCCGATCGTTTTACCAGCCGACCTTGCGGGGAAAGCGGTCCTTGCAGTCGCGGGCACGAAGGGAAGCTCCATGGAGGTCTACCTCGATGGAACGCAAGTCGGGACATCCTCCCCCGGTAGCGCGGTTGTTGAGTTTCCGGTTCCCGCCCGGGCCGCAGGGAACAGGGTGTTACTGGGGATCCAGTTGCGGGGGGCTCCGGAAGCTTCAGGAAACAAGGTTCCCGGGCCAACGGTCACCTTACGACATGAGGGAAAGGTCCTCCGGCTCTGCGATCGGGCCACGATCTGGAACCATTGCAGGGCGCTTCCCCTGGAGCCGCGTTGGAATCAGGTGCCTCCGTTGGAGGAGCTTCTCAACCCGGAGCCCGCGTTTCTGTTTGCTTACCGGAAGGTCGGAGACGCGAGGTGGAGTAGCGTGAGCCCCTCCAGCCGTCCCTTTGGGACCACCAACCACAAGGTACACTCGGTGGACCTGAAGAACCTCTCTGCGGATTCGCGCTATGGGTTCATGATCCTGTGGCGCGGTCAGGTGGTGGGCAGGTGGTTTTTTGAGACCGCCCCCGCCACGTTCACGGAGGGAATGAGCTTCGTGACAGGTGGTGACATGTTCCATACAAGGGAGATGCTCGATGGCATGAACCGCCGGGCGGGAACGGAGGGCCCTCTCTTTGCGCTGCTCGGAGGCGACCTCGCCTATGCCAATGGCGTGGATGGGAATCGCTGGTTGGAGTGGATCGAGTCATGGGCGGAGTGTGCAATCTCTCCCGAGGGGAACATGATCCCGATGATTCCTGTCATTGGAAACCACGAGGTCCGGGGAGCGGCTTATCGTCCCACCAGCGCTCCTCCCCGGTCGGAGGCCCCCTTCTTCTACAGTCTGTTCCATGGGATGGAGGAGGGGAGCAAGTTTACAGTCGACTTCGGGGATTACATGACCGTGATCGCCCTGGATTCGGGGCACACCCAGAATGTGGCGCCCCAGACGCCCTGGCTGCGCGAGACGCTCGGGGAGCGCAAGATCTTCCCCTTCAAGTTCGTGTGTTATCACCGGCCGGCCTGGGGGACAGGGGTCAAGGGCGACGCCGTTGAGATCCAGAGGGCATGGTGTCCGCTCTTTGAGGAGCATGGGGTGGATGCGGTGTTTGAAAATGACCACCACACCTACAAGAGAACCCATCCCCTGACTGCCGGGAAGCGCGATGACGCCGGGGGCGTGGTTTACATCGGGGACGGCGCGTGGGGAACCAGGACGCGGGGGATTGGAGCTGGCATCAAGCGCAAGCGCCCTTTCCTGGCGCATGCCGAATCGACCAATCACCTCATCAAGGTCGTGCTCGGAAAAGAGCAAATCCTTTATGAGGCAATCACGGCAGTTGGACGCCGGATCGACGTTTCCGAACGGGAGCCCCGTCGCTAAAGGAGGCCTCCGGTGTCGGCCTGTGCCCTTCGCACGGCAGCGGCGACCGAGGGGCTCTTCCTCCTGATGAATGGTTCTTGCCTGGCAGGCCCTCAGGCCTCGTCCCCCCGGGGTCTGTTATAATTCGGGCACATGACTCGGGGCGTGGCGGATAGAGGGCTCTTTTCTGGTCGCAAAGCCTTTAAATTACGGTGCTCAGGAGATCGCTTCCACGAGCAACACTCCTGAAAGAGCTCTAGTCCGAAAAGGCGAACGGAGTTTTTTTGTGCTGGTCAGAGAACTGCTCTCTAATGCTCGACCTAGAAATTGTTCAAGGAAGTGATCGAGTCTGAGTTTGCGAGGTTTCAGCGGCTGCCCCGGGAGAGGTGGCGGGCGGAGCTTTGTGCTCGTGAAAAACTGAACGACACTGAGAAACAGGAGCTTATGCGGCTCCTGGAAGCGCATGAGTCCATGCCTGAGGGATTCATGGACGCGGGGAAGGTGCGCGTCAGGCAGGAGGCCCTCGCTGGTGTCGAAACGCAAAAAACCCAGATCGCGAGGAATGAGCATAAGGCTGGGGACGAGATTGGCTCTTATCGCCTGGAGTCCCGGCTTGGGGAAGGAGGTTTCGGGGTCGTCTGGAGGGCGAGGCAAACAGAGCCTGTGGTGCGGGAGGTCGCTCTCAAGATCCTGAAGCTGGGGATGGATTCCGTGAGAATCCTGAAGCGATTCAAGGCCGAGCAGCAGATGCTTGCGATGATGGAGCATCCCAACATCGCACAGCTGATCGAGGCTGGAATGACGGAGGATGGGAGACCCTTCTTCGCGATGGAGCTGGTGAAGGGGCGTCCGGTCACGGAATTCTGTGATGCGGGGGAGCTGGGGATCCGGGAACGTCTCGAGGTCTTCGTCAATGTCTGTCTTGCCGTCAATCATGCCCATCAGAAGGGGGCAATTCACCGGGATCTCAAACCATCCAACATTCTGGTTGTGGACGACCCGTCCGGTCCCATAGCGAAGGTGATTGATTTTGGCATCTCCCAGGTGACGAAGAGATCGGAGTTTCAGTTTACCGGGACGATGACCGCCAGGGGAGAGCTGCTTGGGACTCCGTCATACATGGCTCCGGAGCAGTTCTCCGTTGATGAGGCGATTGATACGCGGGCCGATATCTATTCGCTGGGAGCGATTCTCTACGAATTACTGGTAGGAAGCCCCCCGGAAGGAGAGTGCAGCCCGACGGATGCCAGCGGGATGAGCAGGCTACGCAGGGAAGAGGAGGGGGAAATCATGAGGCCCTCGATGCTTCTGCGTCGGCTGGAAGAAAAGGAACGTGCCGGACTGGCGCGGCGGCGTGGTGTATCCGGAACGGAGCTGCAGAGTCTTGTTCGAAACGACTTGGAGTGGATTGCAATGAAAGCTCTCGAGCGGGAGCCGGAGGCGCGCTACGCGACGGTCGTAGGCCTCGTAAATGACATCCGCAAGTCGCAGGGCAGTCAGCCGATCAGTGCGAGACCCCCCAGTCGCCGGTATATCTTTCAGAAGTATCTTCGCCGCAATCGGTCCGCGGTGCTGGCCGGGTGTGTGATCGTGCTGGCCCTGGTGTTTGTAGCACTTTCCGGCCAGCGTCAGGCGCGGAAGTCTGAGCAGGCAGCTGGAGTCGCGGAACAGGCGAGGGGCGCTGAGAAGGATATGCGGCTCTACTCGGAAGCGGTGGCCCGGCGCGCCGAGTCGGCAGAGGAGCAGGCTCTCCTCCAGCGCGAAAGGGCTCTCCGGCACGCTTATGCCGCGGACATGCTGCTGGCCTTTGAGAGCCAGCGCCAGAAGGATCTTCGAAGGACCAGTCGGCTGCTGCGGTTGTATCAGCCTGATGGCAATGCCCCGGATTTACGGGGCTGGGAGTGGCGCCATCTCTGGAACCAGACCCGGACAAGGACTGCGGGAGCGGTGGGTGAGTATTCCGAGCGGGTTTTGAGTGCGATGTTTTCCGCGAAAGGAGAGTCTCTCATTACGTTTGAAGATCATGGGCGGATCGTGTTGAGGGACCTCGCGGGTGACCGCGCCGACATCCTGATGTCGAAAGCCAGTGCGGAAAGCCGGCTGGAGTCCTCCGGCGGGTTTCTTACGGCGAGTCCGGAAGGAACGCTCATCGCCGGTCTTCACCAAAAGGAAGCCTCCGGAGATTACTTTATCAAGATCTGGAGTGATCCTGCCACGGCGCCGATCAGGTCCTTGAATGTGGGCTCGCGCCGTCCAACCGGCGTGGCCCTGTCCCCCGGAGGGCACCTTGTGGCCTATTTCATTCCGACCGAGGGAGAGGCGAAGATCGTGGAGGCAAGCTCGGGAGCTGTCGTGCATACGGAGAAACTGCACGCGGGAAGTTACTCCGAACTGGACCAGGAAGGAGCCTGCGCCTTTTCGCAGGATGGCCAACTGCTGGCGCTCGGTGGGGGGCAGGGACGGATCGTTATCCTCGAGGTTTCCAATTGGACTCCCTTGCCCAAGAGGGCCCGCGTCACTGGGCGGGTTACGACCCTCGCCTTCTCTCCGGACGGAAGCCAGCTGGTGGCGGGCAGTCTCTACCAGGATCCACGGGTGTCGGTTTTTGATTTGAACGGAGGTGAGGACATCCGTCTCATTGGGCATTCCGGATTCATCTCCAAGGTAGCCTTTTCACCTGACGGTCGCCTGCTGGCCTCGGGCAGCGGTGACCAGAATATCAAGCTGTGGAGGACGAGTGACTGGAGTGAAGCGGCGAATCTCCAGGGGCACCGGGACGAAGTGTGGTCGGTAGGATTCTCCCCGGATGGACGGAAGCTGGTGAGTGGGGGCAAGGATCGAAGTGTGAGAATCTGGGAGGTTGAGGACTGGCTCAAGCAGGATGAGGAATCCCTTGTCCTCTCGAAACCGTTTCATCACGCCGACCTCGCTCCGGGCGGGGATGGTGCGCTCACCATGCACCATGGAACGGTCTCGTTCCATGGCGGGATGGGACATTTAGGGGAATTTCAAACCCGCAATCTCTCGGAGGCGTTCTGGATCTCAGAGGATCTTCTCGTCTGTGGATCGAGAACCCCGGCTGAGCTCACGGTCCGGAATCTGAGTGGAAGCGTTCAGGAGCGGTTGGAGCTTCCCGCGGATGCGCAGAATCATCGATTCCTCTACCTTGGAGAAAGCGCGATCGTGGTGGTGTTGATGGAAACCCCGGGCTCCAGCATGTTCCAGCTGAATCGCTATGCCGTCCCGTCCCTGGATTTGGTGTCCTCTGTCAGTCTGGAACTGTCGGGGGCGACCCACGGGAATCTTTTAAGCCGCGATCGCAGTTCGTTTTCCCGCAATGGTGCGAGGTGGGCGGTCAGGAGTGGTTGGAACACCCTCAGTGTGTATGACCTTGTAACGGGACAACTGGTGAGCCGGGTGGATACCGGTAACCAGGCAGGTATCCAGGGGCTGAGCCTCTCCCCCAACGGGGAAACCCTGGCCTACGCGGTGAGGAAACGGCCGGTGGTCGAGATTCGCGCGGTTGCCACGGGCCGTAGTCTCGCCCGGTTGGAAGGGCACAACCTGGTTATCCGGAGGCTCGACTTTTCCCCGGACGGGGAGCGTCTGGTATCCACGGCAATCGGGAGTGAGCCAATTCTTCTCTGGGAGACCACGGAATGGGAGCAGGTCGCCTCATTTGGGCCGACCCCTGGATACGTTTCACCCCTCGCCTGGTTCCTGCCCTCGGGAGAGGGGCTGATCATACGTGAAGAGGCCCTGGAAGGGGCGCGATGCCGTCTCCGGCTCCTCAAAGCGCCATCCATAGAGCTGATCACCCGAAGCGAAGGGAGGGAGCGATGAGTGAGATCACCTCGGTGTTACGCTCCCGTGCTGAGAATGGAGCCTCGGATGACGAGCTGATGGCTGCGGTCTACGAGGAATTGAAGACGATGGCGAGGGTGCGTATGTTCAATGAACGGGCCGGCCACACGCTGCAGGCCACCGCCTTGGTCCACGAAGCGTGGATGAAGCTCGGTGACCAGCAATTTGAAAACCGTCGTCATTTCTTCTCGGCGGCCTCTGAAGCCATGAGGCGAATTCTGGTCGATTGTGCCCGTCGAAAGCGGGCGGCGTGCCGGGGAGGTGGATTGCAGCGCATTGAATTTGATCAAATTGATAGCCTCGCGCGGGAACAGGATGAGGATGAGCTTCTGGCCGTCCATGAGGTGCTGGGGCGGCTCGAAGAGCGTGAGCCCCGCAAGGCGGAGCTGGTGAAGCTGCGCTATTTCATTGGGATGACCGGGGAGGAAGTGGCTGAAACCCTGGGTGTTTCCCTCGCAACGGTAAACCGGGACTGGGCCTTTGCCCGCGCCTGGCTCTTCAATGAAATCGGCCAGAGGTGAGATTCGCGCTGGAAGTAAAGAATACCAGCCCCGTGGAGATCTATCCTGTTGGCCCGGCAGATTTCCTGCCGTTTTGTGAAAATGGGTGACACGTTTTCACCCGGATTGGCGCATGCCTTGTTGGAAGAACCCCCGGGTTCCTCCGGGGAGCGCCAATGAGTAGCAATTTCCTTGGCGAATTCCCGGTGTCCGGCAGGATGGGAGAACAGGCCTGTTCAGCTCCTCGGAATCGACTGATGGGCCTGCCCCTTCGGTCATTGGACGCTAATCAGCGATGCACAACGAACCGTAACTACACACAACCTCATGATGATACGACCATTCAGTAAGTTCCAGGGGGGAGCGCTCTTGATGTGCGCCCTCACCCAGTCCCCGCTGGTCCAGGCAGATCCTGGGCTTGCATCCCAGATTCAGGGAGACTGGATCACCTACCGGGGAGACCAGTTTGAAATCCTGCGTATTTCCGAAGGAAAGGTCAGCAATGTTTTCTATGACTGGAATGGCAGCCTGAGATACGAGAGGACTGCCGACCTCAAGCTCACGTCCTCGACGGGCGGGAAGAGTCAGACCGTGATCGAGAAAGGAGCGGAGTGGCACTATCTTGACGAAGGTAAGGAGCCTAAGGATGCGCTCTGGACGAGCCTTTCCTTCGACGCGAAGAAAGAGGGCTGGAAGACCGGCAAAGCCGGATTTGGCTACAGTGATGACGATGATGAAACAGTCATCGAGGACATGCAGGACAACTACCTGTCCATTTTCATCCGGAGAGAATTTGAAATTCCCAAGGGAGCAGACCTCAAGGGCCTCGGACTGCTGATCAACTATGACGATGGGTTCATTCTGCATGCCAATGGCCGGCGCCTCTTCGCTTCCAGTAACGTGACCGTTGATGAGAAAACGGGAGAAACCACGGTCACGAACCACGAGGCCAGGGGCGATGAGTTCTTTTCCCTCAGCGAGTATGCGAGCGCCTTCAAGGAAGGGAAGAACGTCCTCGCCATCGAGGGGCTGAACACCAACCTGGAGAGCAGTGACTTTACCCTCGACCCGCAGGTTTTGATCGGTGGGACCGGGAGTTTTACGGCATCCAACCGGAAAGAGAAGCATCAAGGCCCCGAGACGCAGTGGTTTTACAAGGATCGCGCCTGGGACGGGAAGGTCGACAACCTGCAGATCTGGGACAGGGCCCTGACAGATGATGAGGTCGTGGCCCTTTGGAACAATGGGAAAGGCTCAGCGAAAGCATCTGGAGAACTGGCCGAGGGTTTGGTCGGGCACTGGCCCTTTGACGGCAATCTCAAGGACGCCAGTGGCAAGGGGCGGCACGCAACAGGTAAAAACGCCCCGGGATTTGCCAAGGGGCAGCTTGGGCAGGCTCTGGACCTGAACGGGGACAACCAGTATGTTATCCTCGGAGGGAAGGCCTCGGACTACACCCCTGAGGGTGGCAGCATCTCGGTCTCGCTCTGGTTCAGCGCCGACAAGTTCGACAAGCGATGGCAGACCCTGGTGTCGCTGGGTGATGGAGGCTGGGGAGACTGGCGAATCCACCGCTTCAACCTGACGGATAACATGGGCTATGTCGGGGGGCGCTGGGCAAGAAACAACACCACCGTTCTGGATGGCAAAATGCACCATCTCGTGGCCATTACAGAAGCAGGGAAAGGTGTCCGGCTGTTTATCGACAATATCCTCGTCAGCAATAACGCGCCGAACAATCAGGCTGCCAACTTTACGGGAATTCCCGAGGACGAAGATGGATGGCTTCCGGCCGTGGGTGCAAACCTGCAGAGCCAGATTAACCTTTCCCAGCCCATGGAGGGTGAATTCATTCCCATGCAGGATTCACTGCGGGTTGTGGCCACCGTTGGAAACCGTGGAGGCGGGGGGGGGCAGAATTCCTATTCGGGTCTCTTTCGGAAGGTGGACCACCCTGAGGAAGCTCTTCTGATAGCAGCCCGGACCGGCGATAAGGCGAAAGTGGCAGCTCTCTTGAAGGCTGGAGTTGACCCGGATGCGACATCTCCAAATTCCTACACCGCATTGGGCTTGGCTGGTGCCGCGGGACATATGGAGATCATGAAGCTCCTGCTGGAAAATGGGGCCGACGTGAATAAGCAGGCGAGGTTCATGAAGAATCCTCTCAGTGTGGTGGCGGGCTCCCCGCACACTGCGGCTGCGAAGCTACTGATTGCCAACGGGGCAGAGATGAAAGCGACATGGAACGGGGGCTTCCTTACCCATGAGGCGGTATTCTGGAAGCAGCCCAAGATGCTGGAATTCATCCTGGCCGAGCTCAAGGTGGCGCCCGACCTGAAGGCTCAGAATGGCTCCACGGCTCTGCATTGGGCGATTAGCAATATGAACCGGGGACAGGCCGAGGCCAACGAGCCTTACCTCGAGTCTATCAAAGTGCTCCTCAAATACGGGGCTAATCCCAACCTGCGTTTCAGGCAAAACAACAACAACCGCAGCGCCATCGAGCTCGCGATGAGTCGGGGACTCATTGAAGTCGTGGCTCTGCTGAACAAGAAGCCCAGCTGACCGCTCCGTTTAACGGTGGGAACCGGTCAGCGCAGAAGCTGGCTTGGTTCCCGCCATGGGGTGGGCCCCATTTCCCGCTAGTCCGGGGCCTGGTAGATTCGGAGGCGCTCCACCTCCTCGAGGAGGGTGAAGCCTCGACCCTCGAGAAGAACGCGGCAGACAGTCTGTTCCCGTTCCCGCTCGCAGTCGTGGATGGCGATCAGTCCTCCAGGCCTGACGGCAAGGGTGGCGGCGTGGGTGCTCTGGTGGCGACCGAAGGTCGGTCCCCACGGGGCGTCGACAAAGGCGCAGTCCCAGCTCCCGTCAAAGGGCGGGGTTCCCATGGCAGGCAGGAGGACGGCCTCTCCTGAGAAATTCGTTTCGGCCCACTCCTCGTAGCGCTGGGCATAAACCAGGGAGCGAATATGCGCTTCCGCGGTCTCGCTCCTCACCCTGGCAATCCAGTCTTCGTTGTTTTCGAGGAAGAGGGTGGTGTTGCCCCGGTTGACTTCCTGCCAGGCCACGGAGTCCCGGCCGACTCCGAAGACGAGGAGGCGGCAGGAAGGGACGGCCTGGAGGTGGCGTGCCCAGGCGCAGTATTCCAGAAGGGAACAACTGTTGGGTTGTCCCCCGATGTCGGCAAAGATTTCTTCCGGGGAGCGGGCCATGCCGCGATGGTGGGAACAGGTTCGGAACGTTCAGGTTGTAGGGTAGACCCAGGGACCACGGTAGTCCCGCTTGAGGAGCTTGTTGGCATCGGCGTCTCCGACGATCTGCTCCCGGGCACCGTCCCACTCGAGGCTCCTGCCCACCTTGAGGGAAATCATTCCGAGGAGGGGTAGGACGGAAGAGCGATGGGATGACTCGATGCCACAAACGGGGGCCTTGCGGCCTTCGATGGCGTCGATGAAATCCTGCCAGAGGAGCTTGAGATTGTGACCATCCGGTTCCTGGAGTTGGGAGTCCTCGTGGATGACCTTCTCCTTGGGGTTGGCCGGGTAAAAGGTCCAGCCGTCCCGCCAGCCCATGTGGAAGATTCCGTTTTCGCCATAGAAGTAGCAGCCGATCTTGTGCTTTTCGGAGGGGTTGTCCGCGTAGCGCCGGTGCTCCCAGGTCGCGGTGAAGGATTCGAACTCGTAGACCGCGATCTGGGTGTCGGGGGCGTCGGTGGTCTGCTCCTTTTCGTTAAAGACCGGTTCTCCGCGAACGGGTCGGCCGCCGGTGGAGAACACCCGGCGCGGATATTTCTCCTCGGTCCACCAGAGGACCTGATCGAGCCAGTGTACGCCCCAGTCGCCGAGCGTGCCGTTGGCGAAGTCCAGGAAGTTTCGAAATCCTCCGGGGTGGATGCGGCTGTTGAAGGGACGAAGCGGGGCGGGTCCGCAGTACATGTCCCAGTCCATGCCCTTGGGAGGCTCGGAATTGGGGCGTGGTTTCTCCTGGCCCCCGCGGCCCGACACAAACATGCGAACCATGCCGACCTTTCCCACCTTGCCGCTCTTGAGAAACTTCATGCCGGACACGTGGTGGGTGCCGATGCGCCGGTGGAGGCCAACCTGAATGGTCGTCCCCGCTTTCCGCGCGGCATGGACCATGGCTTGGCTCTCGAGGATGGTATGTCCGGTGGGTTTCTCCACAAAGACATGGGCGCCGGCTTCGACCGCTGCGATAGTCTGCAGAGCGTGCCAATGATCCGGGGTGGCGATGATCACGATCTCCGGCTTCTCCTTCTCCAGCAGTTCGCGGTAGTCCTTGTAGATCCGGGGTTTGTCTCCGGAGAGGTCGGTCACCTCCTCGGCCGATGTTTCCAGGGCGTCGTCAAAGACATCGTTGAGGGCGACGACCTGCACGGTGCCGGATTCCATGGCTTCCCGCAGGACGTTCATACCCCACCAGCCGGAACCGAGGAGGGCGGTGCGGTACTTCCTGCCAGATTTTTTTGCGGCAGCGAGGAGGGGAGAGGACTGGCTGAGCAGGCCGGCAGCAGCAGCCGTGGTGGCAAAGGTTCTACGTTTCATCTAAGTGCAGAGTGGGGTGCGTATACGGGCGGGTGGGACGGCCCCATGCAAGACAATTCACCATGTGACGCAAACCAGAGTTCCGCTCGCATTGCGGGCGTAGAGCCTCTGGTTGGCGAGGACCGGGGCGGTCCAGCAGCGCCCATCCAGAATCCGGGCGCTTGAAGTGGGAGTGAAGCCCCGGGGGGAGGCCGGAGCGACCCGGAGAGTTCCCTCGTGATCGAGGACAAGGAGGTGGCTGCGGGTGGCCAGAAGGGAACCGAAGCCATTCTCCGGGTAGTTCCACTTTTCCTCTCCGGTAGTCCACTCCAGACACTTCAGGGAAGCTTGCCCGCTGGAGTCGCCATCGATGCCGTAGAGGTAACCGTCGAGGACGACCGACCCGCTGAACTGGTTGCGAAGGGCCTTGGATTTCCAGACCGTCTTCACTTCCGGGCCGGTGATCTCCAGGAGGGCGCAGCCCTTGTTATAGCCGGAGGAGATGAAGACCTGATTTCCCACGACGATTGGATCTGCGGCATTGACTCCGTAGCGGGTGACCCAACGGTGCGACCACAGGCGTTTTCCTGTCCCGGGATCCACTGCGAGGTAGTAGTTTCCACTCGCGAGGAGAAGGGCTGGGGCCCCGTTGATGTCGCGAAGGAGGGGAGTAGAGTATCCGGGATTCCCCCTGTCGGATTGCCAGAGAATCTCCCCGTTATCCTTCTGCAGGGCCATCCCGGCCGATCCGACGTTGAGGTAGATGGTGTCGTCCACCACCGTGGGCGAGCCATTGAAGCCCCAGGTCGGCACGCGGGCGTCGGTTTCATCGCGGAGCTGTTTTTTCCAGACAACCTTCCCGGTGGAGGCATCGAGGCAGAAGAGTTCTCCCCATTTCGACGCGTGGTAGACCCGGCCATCCGCAATCGTGGGCGTGGCCCCGGGGCCGCCCTCGTAGAACTTGTCCCCGAGGTCTGCCTCAAAGCTGTGTTTCCACACCACCGAGCCGTCTCCGGCCTTGAGGCAGTAAAGGGTGTCCTGACCCTTTTGGTGTCCACTGGTGAAGAGGTGGTCGCCCGCCACCGCGATGGAGGAAAACCCGGTTCCCACCTCGGCGGTCCAGGCGCGTTTGCCACCGATGTTCTTCGAGGCCTGTGGTGGAAGTTGCTCTTCCGAGATTCCGTTGCGGTTTGGTCCGCGCCACTGTGGCCAATCCCCGGCACGGACGGGTGCAGCGGTTGTGCAGAGGACTGCGAGGGCAACGACGCAGGCTGTTGCTTGAGGCGGAAAATACATGGGTGGAAGCAGGTGAGGGACCGGAAAGTTGGCACCTGAAGCGGGGATCGTCACCTCTTTATCGGACCCTTCGCCACGGACAGGCGGGAGGGGCGGGATGGTTACTTTCCCGCTACTGCGAGCAGGGTCTGAAAGTGGGGAGGGGAATCCTCACGATCCACGATGGCGGTTTCCACGTTGAGGAAACCAGCGCTCTCCAGCAGGTCCGCGATCTCGACCTCGGCGAAGCCGAGGTGGGTGTCGGCATAGAGTTCCCGGGCCTTGTCAAAGGAGTGCTGGAGAAGGTCAAGAATCACGAGGCGACCTCCGGGGTTGAGAATGCGGTGCGCCTCCCGCAGGGCCTTCCCGGGGTCCGTCGCATGATGCAGGGCCTGGCTGAGGAAGGCGAGATCGACGGAACAGTCGTCAATGGGTGGAGCCTCGATGTCTCCCAGGCGATACTCGAGATTGGGCAGGCCGTGCTCCTCGGCAAGCTTCTTGCCGAAGTCCACCATCTTGCGTGAGTGGTCCACTGCGATGACGTGCTGGGCCCGTTGGGCAAGGAGCTGCGAAAGTGTTCCCTCGCCAGCACCCAGATCGGCCACGACCTTGAAGTTGAACACCTTGAGCAGCCCCTCGGCCAGCGCTTTCCAGGAGCGCCCGGGGACGTAGTGGCGGCCGAATTTTCCGGCGAGCTCGTCAAAGTAGCTACGGGCCCGGTCCTTCCTCCTGCGCAGGATATGGTGGAGGGAGGCGAGGTCCTTTTTGCGCTCGGTCAATTCCGCCCCTGCCTTTTGCGCGATCTCGAGAAGTTCCGCGTCGAGCTGGGCGGAGTAGATGTTGTTCTTGCCGGAGCGCTGGTCGGAGACGAGCTGGGCCTTGCGGAGTTGGGCGAGCTGGGTGGAAATCCGGGACTGCCCCATCCCGAGGATCTCCTGCAGTTCCGCTACGCTGAGGGCCTCCTCGGCGAGGAGGAGAAGAAGGCGCAGGCGGGTCGGATCAGCCAGTAATTTCAGGGAATTGAGGATTGACGGCATCACAAACTGCGCTTAGCTCATATCAACAAATCACGATTTGTAGATACATTCTAGCCAAAAACGTGACACCCCATGCCGAAATCATTCATTTTCTCCTCCGAGTCTGTAACGGAAGGCCATCCTGACAAGGTTTGCGACACCATTTCCGATGCTGTCCTTGATGCTTGCCTCGCTCAGGACGCGGGGAGCCGGGTAGCCTGTGAAACCTTCGTGAAGGACAATGTAGTTGGTCTGGCCGGGGAAATTACAACCGGTGCCATCTTTGACTACGGGCAGGTGGTGCAGGAGGCCATCCGGGACATCGGGTATGATTCCGACTACGCGGCGGACACGGATTACAGCTACACCTGCAAGTTCGAGAAGGGGGCGTTTCTCCTGAACATGCTCGGCAAACAGTCGCCGGACATCAAGCAGGGGGTCGACGCTGCCGCGGCCGAAGGAAAAGAGACGGATGAACAGGGGGCGGGAGATCAGGGAATCATGTTTGGTTATGCGACCAGCGACACGCCAGAGCTGATGCCCGCTCCTGTTCTCTACGCGCACAAGCTGGGTCAGGAGATGACGCGGTTGCGGAAGGACCGGGTGCACACCTGGCTTCGTCCGGACTCCAAGACGCAGGTCAGTATTGAGTATGTCGACAACAAACCGGAGCGAGTGACCGCGGTCGTGGTATCGACCATGCATGCGAAGGAGATCTCGACCCCGGAGATCCGGGAATACCTCAGAAAGGATCTCATCGAGAAGGTTCTTCCGGCTGAGTTGCTCACAGAGGAAACCGAGTTTCTCATCAATCCCACCGGACGCTTTGAGGTGGGGGGGCCAGAAGGAGACGCGGGCCTCACCGGCCGCAAGATCATCGTGGATACCTATGGCGGGATGGGACGCCACGGGGGTGGTGCCTTCTCGGGCAAGGATCCTTCGAAGGTGGACCGCTCTGCTGCATACATGTGCCGCTGGGTAGCAAAGAACATTGTCGCGGCGGGACTGGCCCGCGAATGCGAGTTGCAGGTGGCTTATGCGATCGGGCACCCCCACCCGGTGAGCATCAATGTGGAGACCTTCGGCTCGAACGAGGTGGGTGAAGGGCAGATCGAGCAGGCGGTGCGCGAGGTTTTCTCCTTCAAGCCGGCCGATATTGTCGCGCAACTCGACCTGTTGCGGCCGATCTACCGTTCGACCACCAACTACGGGCATTTTGGGAGGGAGGATGCCTCCCTTCCCTGGGAGGTGACGGACAAGGTGGAAGACCTGAAACGTGCGGTTTCCTCCTAGTCGACCCGCGCCTGGACCGGGGTCCGGGCTGAACATTCAACCTGATAAACAACAATGAGTGCAGTAATCGAAGAACCGAAGGTTCTCCCCTACAAAGTGGCCGACCTTGGCCTCGCCGAATTCGGCCGGAAGGAAATTGAGATCGCGGAACACGAGATGCCCGGACTGATGGCGGTCCGGGAAAAGTATGGACCGCAGCAGCCACTTGCCGGAGTGCGGGTGATGGGTTCTCTTCACATGACGATCCAGACCGCGGTTCTGATCGAGTCTCTGCAGAGCCTGGGAGCGGACGTGCGCTGGTGTTCCTGCAACATATTCTCAACCCAGGATCACGCGGCAGCAGCCATCGCGGACGGCGGAACGCCCGTCTTCGCATGGAAAGGAGAGACTCTTGAGGAATACTGGTGGTGCACCTGGCAGTCGCTGCAGTTTCCTGGTGGTAAGGGACCGCAGCTCCTGGTTGATGATGGTGGGGATGCCACTCTTCTCATTCACAAGGGCTACGAAATGGAGGAAGGCAGCGACTGGGTCGACACGCCCTCCTCAAATCATGAGGAGCAGGTGATCAAGAATCTCCTCAAGAAGATTCAGTTGGGTCGTCCAGGGGTCTTCCATGAGTGGGTGAAGGATTTGGTGGGCGTCTCGGAAGAGACCACCACGGGCGTGCACCGCCTCTATCAGATGCAGCGCGATGGAAAGCTCCTCTTTCCGGCAATCAATGTGAACGACTCGGTGACCAAGTCGAAGTTCGACAACCTCTACGGTTGCCGCGAATCGCTGGTGGACGGAATCAAGCGGGCAACCGATGTCATGATCTCAGGGAAGGTCGCGGTCGTCTGCGGCTACGGGGACGTTGGAAAGGGGTGCGCCCAGGCCCTGCGGGGTCAGGGTGCGCAGGTGGTTGTTACGGAGGTCGACCCCATCTGCGCCCTGCAGGCCGCGATGGAGGGTTACCGGGTGCTCCCCGTAGAGGATACCCTTGGCTGGGGAGATATCTATGTCACGACCACAGGGAACTTCAGAATCATCCGCGTCGAGCACATGGAGAAGATGAAGGACCAGGCCATCGTCTGTAACATTGGACATTTCGACAATGAAATCGAAGTGGACAAGCTCAACGATTTCCCGGGGATCACGCGGTCCAATATCAAGGCCCAGGTCGACAAGTACACGTTCCCGGGTGGGAATACCCTCTACATGCTGGCGGAGGGGCGGTTGGTTAATCTCGGCTGCGCCACGGGGCACCCGAGCTTCGTGATGTCGAACAGCTTTGCCAACCAGTGCCTGGCCCAGATCGACCTGTGGGAGAACCGTGGGAATCGCGAGGTGGGAGTGGAGGTGCTGCCGAAGAAGCTGGACGAGGAAGTGGCTCGGTTGCATCTCGACAAGATCGGCTGCAAGCTCACGGAGCTTACCCAGGAGCAGGCTGACTACATTGATGTCCCGGTGGAGGGCCCCTACAAGGCGGAACATTACCGCTACTAGTCTGCCAACGTGTGGCATCCCCGGCTACGCGGTCTCTTTCCAGAGTGAAGCTGTTCTCCGGATGCCAGCAAGTTCAGCCTGCAGGCCTCAGCCGTTGGTCTTCCGGCTGGGGCTTCAGGCGGACTGGGGGGCGAATTCCAGCTGGCCCGCTGTTATGGTGCCGGTCACCTCGTAGGTGAATACCAGCGGATTTCTACATTTGTTCGACCTGCGGGGAGCAGTTAGCCGTGGGGGAGTCCTGTCCCCGTTGCGGATCGAGACAGGACGTGCACGGGCGGAAGAAGCGTTCGGGCGGCGCGCCGGGGAAGCCGGCCGGGGAGGAGAATACGCTTCATGAAGGACTTGATCTGCCCAACCCGGAAATTGATTACGAGGAGTTCGCAGCGCGTGAGTTGGGCAGGGAGCCTCCCGAGGTGACCGGATGGTCATGAAAGTGGTTGGCGACCGCGCTTGGTCTCGTGCTTGTGCGGAGGACTCTCCTGATTTCCGGGAGGTGAGGGGTGGCGCCGGACATGGGCCCGGGCGAGAGGAGAGGTGTGTTGGGCCAACCGCAGGACCCGGGCAGGATGCCCGGGCCCGGGTTACCCCTTCGAAGGGGCTGGCTGTGCATCAGCTCCGAAGTGACGGCTGAGAAGCTGGAGGGACTTGGGAATAGCGGTAAGAGGGTCCTCCTTGCCCTCGAACTCGAGTGAGACGTAGCCTTGGAAGCCAGCTTGTTTCATGATCCGGGCGATGCGGGCGTAGTCAAGATCGAGGGTATACCAGCGTCCGCCACCGAAGTAGGTCTTGCATTGCATGAGAACGGTCTGGGGAGCGAGCTGGGTCAGCCTGTCGTAGGGATCCTCGAGGAAGTTTCCGGTATCGAGAGTGACCTGGAGCCACTCGGAACCGACTGCGCCAACGACCCTCTTGACACCCTCCGGAGTCACCCCCAGCCCCCAGTGGTTTTCGAGTCCCATGACGACTCCGCGCTTGGCGGCCTCCGGGATCAGGGTTTCGTAGGCATCGATGACCCACTTGTAGGCGTCTTCCTCTGTGTAGCCCTCTATGGGGTCCTCGATCCCGCGCTTCTTCATGAGCTCGTCAAAGTTCCGGGAGGTTCCCCAAGTCCCGGAGTTCACGCGCATGGTGGGAATGCCGAGCTGGTATGCCTGCTCAAGGCAATCGATCGTATGGTCGATGTTCTTCCGGCGTCTTTCCTTGTCCGGAGAGAGAAAGCCCTGATGCGTGGAATAGCCCATGAGGTCGAGACCGAGCACAAAGGCGTGGCGCTTGATTTTCTGAAGAGCGGCCCGCTCGGTGGACTCCAGTTGTCGCTGGAGAACTTCAAGGCCGTCGAAGCCCATGCGGGCGGCGTGTTCGAGATTGGTATGGAGGGAACGCAATTCCTGGCGGCGGAACCCCCAGAAGGAGTAGGAAGAGACCCCGATTCGGTTGGCCCCGTTGAAAGGGCGTTTGCGAGGGATATCCCTGGCACTCTTCTCCCCGGGGGCGGCAGCCGGGGCCATGACGGTGGCGACACCGGATGTGGCGAGGAAACGGCGACGGTTCATGGAGGCAGTCTTGCCGATTCGGCACAGGGCCTCAAGAGGTTCTTCCGGGGGCGGGGGAGTTACCCGAGCTCCAGACGGTAGCGCTGGACATCGGAGTCGACCTCCCGGGACCAGGCATCGATGCCTCCTGCGAGTGCGAAAGTGTTTTTCAAGCCGTGGCCGTGAAACCAGGCGCAGCGGTCGAGGACGTCACGTCCGCGGTGGTCGTAGAGGACGATGTCCCCGGCTGGAGGGTTTCCGAAGAGTGTGTTCTGGTATTCCTGACTGAGGAACCCGGAGCCGGGCAGGCAGACGGACTCGTGTTCCTCCCGGGTGCGGATGTCGAGGAGGAGGATGGAGTCGCCCCTTTCGAGGCGTGCCTTCAGCTCGAGGGGCCGTAGAAGCATGGCCTGATCGCACTGGTGGCTGGCGAGGAGCTTGGCGATAGCTTCCTCCACTGGAATCTCGTTGCGGCTGCAGACCTCGGCAAGCGTCTCGTCGTCTCCGTAGGCACAGGACTGGCAGCCACCCACGTGGTAGGCGGCGAAGAGGGTCCGGCGTGCTCCCGGCAACTGGGTAAGAACATCCGCCATACGTTGATCGGGGCTGAGGTGGACGGTCTCACTCACGGGGAGAGAATGACCTGTCCGGGGACGATTTCCAGTGTTTGTGTTGGGAGAATTCCCCCCCTATAATGATTGCGACATGGAGGAAAACAGGGAGCCCAGGATCTATCTTCTGCCGAATTTGATGACGGCGGGGAACCTGTGCTGCGGATTCTTTGCGGTGCTCACGATATTCAAGGGCATGCAGATGCCCGAGTTCGGGGACGCCAAGCATTACTACGAGACGTCTCTGCTCCTCATCTTCGGAGCCTGTCTCTTTGACCTCCTTGATGGCCGCCTTGCCAGGCTGGGCGGGCAGGAGTCGGACTTCGGTCGGGAGTTTGATTCTCTTGCGGATCTTGTGTCCTTCGGCATGGCACCTGCCATGCTGTGCTCCAAGGCGGTCCTCCTGAACCTGGAGTTGCCGGAGGCCTTTCAGCGGGCGGAGCCGGGAGTGGGCTGGGCCATCGCGTTCATTTATCTGCTGTGCGGCGCGATTCGCCTGGCGCGGTTCAACTGCCTGGCAGCCGCGGGAGGGGAGGAAGACCTCAAGACCTTCCGGGGTATTCCCATCCCGATGGCTGCTGGGTTCATCGCCTCCCTCACGTTCCTGATCATCTATCTTCAAGGGAAGGACCAGCAACTTGGAGCGTGGAACTGGGTTCTTGCCGGCGCGATGCTCGGATTGTCCTTCCTCATGATCAGCGATATCCGCTACCCGAGCTTCAAGAAGGTGGGCTGGAGCACGCGGGCAAGTGTTCCCCTGCTGGCAGTGGGAACGATCTTCGTGGGGGCGATGATCGCCTACTACTGGATTCTTCCCGCGGTTTTGTTCTCAGCCTATCTCGTCTATGGGTTGGTCCGGCCCATGCTCTCCGTGCAGCGCCGTAAAGCGGTGGAGGAAGTGCTCGACCCTGAAGGTGAGGACCGCACTTAGGACAGAATGTGCTCCGACCTCAGGGCCAGAATCCTTAATATATGATTAATATTTGACTATTTTAAAAATACAGGGTTTGCTTGGGTTCTGCTGTCCTGATGTTTTCCGTCACCCGTAGTAGCATCGCCCTGACGACGGCCCTGATGATGATTTTCACGGGGACCATCGTCTCTGGCGCGACCCATACCATCCGCAAGGGGGATACGCTCTACGCCCTCGCGCGGAAGTACAAGACGTCGGTAAACGCGCTCAAGGCTTACAATGGGATCCGTGACCACCGGAACCTCCAGATCGGCCAGCGGCTCAAGATTCCGGGAGGAACCGTGCGAGCGGGAACTCCCACGAAGAGCTCCTATCCGACTTCGAACGTTGGTCGCGGTAAGACGGTGGTGGTGGACGCGGGCCACGGGGGCAAGGACTGGGGAGCCTACAAGGGAGGGGTCCGGGAGTCTTACCTGAACATGAGGGTGGCCAACAAGCTCGAGTATTACCTCAAGCGGCACGGCTACCGGGTGGCGATGACGCGGCGGAGTGACTCCTTTATTTCGCTTTCGCGCCGGGCTTCAATCGCCAATCGCTATCGCAACTCCATTTTTGTCAGCATTCACTTCAACTCCACCCGCAGTTCGTGGGTGCGGGGAGCGGAAACGTTTTATGCCAGCTCGGCTGGCCGCCAGCTCGCATCGTCCATTCAGCGTGAACTGGTCCGCAAGTGCCGGGTGAAGAACCGTGGGGTGCGTTTCGCGCGCTTTACGGTGCTGGTCAAGACCCGGTCCCCGGCGGTGCTCGTGGAGTGCGGTTTTATCAGCAATGCGAGTGAGCGCGCGCGCTGTGTGACGAGTTCCTTCCAGACGGCGGCCGCTCAGGCGATCGCGGACGGGATTCGGAAGTATCGCTGGCGTTGAATTTGGGTGGCGAGGGGCAGTTCCCTTTCTTGGCATCTTCAAATAGGAGGCGGATCGGTTTCCGTCCCGGGAAATGCTGATATCTACGACTCCATGAGTGGTGAGCTATTTGCTGGAGAGGAATGCGAACTCCCAATAATCTTCGGTCGCGATGCTTGATTCACATCGTGGTTCAAGAGCAGAACGGGGTGCATAACCTCAAGACCCAACAAGCAAGAATGAAGAAGATAGTAAGACATTTGTCACCGGCATTGATCCTTAGTCTGATCTCAGCTGGTTTCACCAGCGCCGGGGTTGTTGATTTGGTGAGCGGCAAACCGGACGTGACGGATGCGGACCTGCGCCTCTGGCTTGATGCCGGCGACGCTTCGACCCTGTTCCAGGATGTTGATGGGAACACCCCCGCGGCGGATGGCCTCCCGGTGTCTCGATGGGAGGACAAGAGCCTCAGCGGCATCGCGGTGGTACAGAGTACGGCTGGCAATGCTCCCACGTTCTCTTCCTCGGTCGGCAGCTTGAATAATCAACCGGCGGTGCGCTTCCGGGGAGGTAGCGGGGGCGATGCCCTCACCTCGACCTCCGGGAATTCAACGGGACTCTCGGGCGCGGCCTCCCTGACGGTTGTCACGGTCTGGAAAACCTCGGGCTTCACCAGCCAGAACTTTCAACATACCTTCCACATGGGGAATGCAGCCTGCAATCAGGCCTATGGACACTCCGTGTCCCGGGGTGGTAATGCGGGTGAGGTGGGAAACCACTACTGGTGCCCGGGCTTCAACAGCAGCGCAAGATCCCAGTTGCTGAGTTCCAGCGTTGCGGTTTCGTCCTATGACGGGACGGTGGACCGCTGGTATGTTAATGGCACCTTTGCGGGCGAGACAACCATCGCGGTCAACCTGGGAACAGACCAGCTGCAGATTGGGTCCCGGCTCAGTCCGTTCACCGAAGGCTTTACCGGAGACCTGGCCGAAGTGATCGTCTTCGGGGTGGTCCTTACTGAGGAGGAACGCACAGCCCTTACCGATCACCTGATCGCCAAATACGAGATTGATGGTGAAGTCGAGCCGCCGGTCCTGCCGCCTGATCCACTGCCCTCGGGAGGAGTGAACCTCGCTACCGGTGAGCCGCAGGCTGACCATCCCAATCTGGCAGTCTGGTTTGATGCGAGTGATCCTGCCACCCTCTGGCAGGATGTTGACGGCACCATCCCAGCGGCAGACGGGCTGCCCGTCGTGCGCTGGGATGATAAGGGGTCCCTCGGCGTGGTGACCCTCCAGGGGAACGCTGCAAACGCCCCCAGTTTTACGGCTGCCACCGACAACCTGGCGGGACGACCATCGGTGTCCTTCGTGGGTGGTGGAGGGGGAGACGCCCTCACCAGTATAACCGGCAATTCGACCGGGATTTCCGGCGCGGACAATCTCACGATGGTCACTGTCTGGGAAACGACGGGGACGACGGGACAGAATTACCAGCACACCGTGCAGATCGGTAATGCCTCCTGCAATCAAGCCTACGGCCACTCCGTTTCCCGGACCGGCAATGTCGGGGAGTTAAGCAACCATTACTGGTGTGCCGGCCACAATGCCTTTAACTCGACCTCGCTCAACACCGGCTACTTCGCCCTCTCGACGTATGATGGCACCACTGACCAGTTCTATCTCGATGGTGTTCCCGGAGCACCTCACGAAGTGACTTTGAATATCGGGGCGGGTCAACTTCAGCTTGGTTCCCGTCTGGACCCCTTTACCGAGGGGTTTACCGGAAACCTGGCCGAAGTGATCATTTTCCGGCAGGTTCTTAATGAGTCCGAACGCAATGCCCTCGGTTATTATATCCAGAATAAATATGGCATGACGGTGGAGGGAGCTGCAGGGCAGAAGCTCTTCAACCTGACCGAGGTGCGAACTACGAACACCACGGTGGAATTGGCATGGGAAGACTTCGGGCCGGGTGCGGTTTACACGGTAGAGAGTTCCAACGATGGCGAGCAGTTTGAAGTCGTGGCGGGGTTTGATGCGGTGGGGAGCACTTCGGTCTCCGTCCCGCGACCGACTGACAGACGGGTCCTCTATCGCGTCCGGGCGGAAATTGTTCCCCGGGAACTGGTCAATGAGGATTTTGAAACCGGCGCGGCGGGGTGGACGACCGGTTCGGATTCGGTTGCCGGTGCCACTACCGTGTGGGAATTGGGAACCCCGGTTGATCCCAACGGACCGGCTGGCGCCCACGGGGGCAGCAGTTGCTTCGGCACGGACCTCGGTGCGAACTATGTTGCCGGTGCGGACATCTGGCTCCGGTCGCCCGAAATCGACCTGACCGCCGGATCTCCTTCCACGCTGAGTTTCTGGCACTACCACGACACCGAGTCCGGGGTGGATTCCTGCACCGTACGCGTGATCGATGCGGCCACCGGTAACGAGATTGCGGTGCTGGCTACCTACGACAATTTCATCACGAACTGGGAGAATCAGCTTTTCGCGGTGCCGGTGGAGGCTCTCGGGAACACCATCAAGATCGAATTCCGGTTTGTGAGTGATCCCGGGGGATCGAGTTTCTGGCCGGGCTGGTTTGTCGATGATGTCCTGGTGACCAGTCCCTAGGGCCCTTGTGGTCCCTTTTTCGGCTACTCCCGGTGCCCGAGACTGGCGGCAATTTCCTCCGCTGCGTCGATAAAGGAAGGGAATTGTGGGTGCCAGCCTGATTCTCGCAGCTTTTCGTTGCTCACTCTCTTGTGGGTCCAGGCGCGCTTGCGGTTCTCGGGGCGTGGGCCCACGGCGGGAAGGGGACGGTCGAAAAGGGCTGCGAGAGCCTGGTAGCAGTCCCCCTGATGAAGGGGGGAGGAGTCGCTGATGTTGTAGACTTCGCCTCGTGAAACCCGGGGATTGGCTGCGAGGTGAAGGAGGGCGGCGGCTGCATCATCACGGTGGATCTGGTTGAGGAAACGCCGTCCGTCCTCCTCTATTGTAGCGCTCCCCTCGAGGAAGCGTCGGAGGATAACACTGCGGGCCGGTCCGTAGATGCCAGCGAGGCGCGCGACGGTTCCCCGGGCTGAAAGGACCTGTTCCTCGGCCTCCAGAAGCAGGCGACTTGTCTCGCGATCAGGTTCGGTAGGAGAGGCCTCGGTTACCATTGAGCCGTCGAGCTGGTGGTAGACAGAGGTGCTCGAAACGAAGATCAGGTGGGCGTCCGGGAAGGTCTCGAGAAGGTGTCGGGTTCCATCGACGAAGACCGCGCGGTAGGCATCGGCCCCCCCCCGGCCGGAGGAAGCGGAGGCAATGAGAGTCCGGGGGGCAGGAACCTGTGCCCTCAGCTTGTCCACCTCGGAACGAGCGGACAAGTCGCAGGCAATGGCGAAGTCGTCGCCTGACAGTGAGAGAGCGGTTACCTGCCAGCCGGCACCACCGGCCTGGCGGCTTACTTCCTGGCCGAGGTAGCCATGGCCGGCAATGAGAAGAGTGTTCATGGGATTCAAAAGGACGAAGGAGAGGGTGCTGATGACGGGGAAGAAGACGAGGCTGGATCCTCCCTGCCGGGAGGGGTGGGCTGCGTGCTTTCCCGGTGAGCTTCATAGTAAGTTGCCATCCCGTCCACCACCGCGTCGACATACTCCCGGTAGATCGACTTGCGCAGACTGCCTGCGACCTCCCGCTGGCCCGTGTAATCTCCTGCCTGGACGCGGGCGTGAACCTCGGCGTTGTTCATGACGTAAGGTTCAAAGAAGAGGACGGGGCACTGGTAGAGACGGTTGGCGAGAAGGTTGCGGGCCCAGAGGGCGGGGCCGACCTGCCGGGCAGGCTTGCCAGCGCGGTAGTCGTAGGCGGGAAGGGAGGATTCCTTCATGAACGAAGTGGCGAGGGCCGCCGCAAGGGCGGCCTCCTCCCGATGGACGCGCTGAAAGATCTTGTGCAAGAGTTCGCAGCGCTCGTCCTCGTGAGCGATTTCTCCATCCATGTATGCCCCGTGCAGGATCATGTGGAAGTGGTTTCGAGGAGAGAGCGAAGGATCGGTTGGGTCCTTACCCCAGTTCTCGGCGTTGAAATGGAGGCAGAGCACAAGGTCGGGTCTGATCGTTTCATTGACGAGCGTGGCGCGGGCGCGGATTTCGGCAGTCCGGTAGAAAAATCTCTCGGCCCGGGTGAGAATCTCGTGTTCGGGGGCCCCGGGAAAGAGGCCGGCGGCATACTCGACGAAATCCACTGGCCGGAGCCTGGTGACGGGGTCGGGGGTTTTGCGAACGAGGGTCACGGATGCGCCGAGTTTCTCGAGGCGGGGAGCAAGGAGCCTTGCGGTGAGCAGGGTCATGTCGCCTTCGGTAACCGGGGTCGTCTCGCCGAGTTGATACCAGCGCTCCTCCATCCGGGCCCACTTCCCTCCGATATGCCCGGGATCGATGGCGATGGAGAGGCTGTGGAGCGGTTGGCCGGGAGGGGCAGGGGGCAGCTCCCTCGCAGGCCTCCAGTAGCGGGGCGGTTTCCTTGCCCGAGCCCGCGTCGCGAAGGCGATGGTTGCCCCGGGGGGCGCCAGCTGGGAGGAGACCTGGACTTCCTCGTCGGTGAGTGTGAAGTGGAGGTTTTCCCCGAGGAGGTAGATTTCGTGGAGGATGGTTTCAAATTCGCGGCGGGTGAGAACGCCGTCGTAGCGGGAGAGCGTCTGTCTCTTATACACATCTCCGAGCCCACGAGACCGTACTAGATC